>NZ_JBVBUV010000066.1:0-20526 GCF_057445395.1 Litorivivens sp. | reverse complement strand
GCACATAAGTGTATTGGCATGCACTTTTCGCAGATGGAGTACAAGTGCTTTCTCTACCAGTTCTTGTTGAAATATGATTTTTTTGCAAAACACACTAAAGAACCTTTTATGCAGACCTTGCCTTTGCCGAAGCCGACTGATGACATGCCGGTAGAACTGTTAATACGATAGCTAGAGGTCTTATTTTGTTAAACAAGCTGAAAGCGCAATTGTTTCGTGGTGGTTTCAAAATTGCGAACAATCTACTGTGGCGCGGTCGCAATCGTTCGGTTGTAACCCATGATTATGTCCTTGCTGGTGGTCAGGTATCTGTTCGGTGCTATACGCCGGATACGGAGGCGCCGCGCCCTGTAATGCTCTATTTCCACGGCGGCGGCTTCGTAATTGGCGATGTTGCCTCCTATGACGGCTTCTGCCGCGACTTGTGTCAACGGGCGCAGATAGCGGTCGTGTCGGTGGATTATCGACGTGCGCCGGAATCGTTGTTTCCTGCCGCCGTAGATGATTGCATGGTTGCATTGGACTGGCTTGTGTCACAAACGCAGGTTCATGGTCTGTCATTGGAGCGTGTTTATATCGGCGGCGACAGCGCCGGTGGAAATCTGGCAGCGGTGACCACGCTGGAAGCACGAGAACGATATCCCGGCCTGTTAAAGGGCCAGCTGCTAATCTACCCAGTGACGGATCATTACCAGTCAGGGTTTGCTTCCTACAAGGAATGCGGGAAAGGTTACCTGTTGACTGAAAAGCAGATGATCTGGTTTTGGGATACGTATCTGGGGCGCTCGGAGAAAGAAGCGTTTGTTGATCCCCGGGCCACACCGCTGCGGCGCGACGACCTCGGGGGGCAACCGGTCACGTTATTGATAACCGCCGAACTGGATCCGTTGCGCGACGAGGGGCGGGCTTACGTTGAGAAACTACAGACGGCAAGCGTTGCTGTGTCGCACGCAGAATACGAAGGCTGCCAGCACGGGTTTATCGGCATCATGGGCCCCACAAAAGACCATAACCGGGCGATGGAGGATATTGTCGCCTGGTTGCGTCATCTGGAGTTATGACGCGCTCCGCGACTGAACCCTTTCCATTCGCCGGTGCGAATCTGCGCTACCAGCGGCGCCTCGCCTGCGGCTTGATTCCGTTGCTCAATATGCTCAGTGATCGCGGGGTTGATATTGATGCAGTGCTTGCCCCCGTGAATATCCGGCGGTTTGAGTTGTTCGACCCCGCATTCACAATCAGTCGAGACGATGAGTTTCGGATTGTTGAGGCGGCGCTGCGGTATCTGAGAGAGCCAGCGCCGAGTCTGGCGTTGGCGCATTACTATCACCTGCACAATTTTCTAATGCTTGGTCTGGCGATGCGAGCCTGCGCCACCTTGGGTGATGTATTTGAGCTGATTATGCGTTATCCACGACTGGTCTGGGGTGTCTGTGAAACCCGGGGGACAATGCAGGGTGATTTAATTCGGTTCGATCTCCAGGCAGGGAATAGCCCTGTCGAACGCTTTTTGCTGGAGCGCGACATGGCGTGCATGAAAACGCTGTTTGGCGAGGCCCTCGGCGCCAGCTTTATTATTGAACGTGTGGGCTTTTCCCATGACATTAAAGAATCGTTTGCGCTTTATGAGCACTTTTTTGGTTGTGAGGTACTGTCCGGGCATGAAATTGCATTCCTTGCATTCAAGGCCAGTGAGCTGGCGCGACCACTGCCCACAGCTGACCCGCTGGCGTTGGAATTTTACGAAGCGCAATGCGCGCGGCAGGCCGCGGAAATGGATGCTCCATTCCGATATGCCTGCGTTGTTCGCGATCGACTATTAATCCAGACCCCCATTCCAGATTTGCAGGCACTTTCGTCTGATCTGGGTGTTGATGGTCGCACGCTGCAGCGGTACCTCAAGCGCGAGCAGGTGACATTCAGTGAAATACTGCGCGACGTGCGTGCCAAACGTGCCAGAGACAGACTGAGCTATTCAGCTGCGGCGATCGAGGAGATTGCGTTGGAGCTTGGCTTTAACGATGGGGTTGCGTTCTCCCACGCCTTTAAAACGTGGGAGGGAGTATCGCCTCAGCAGTGGCGTAAGGGTCAGGATTCGGCCAGGGAATAGGTCTCTGTGTCGTTCTGCGCTTGCACCGACACGTGTTCAAAATCGTCGAGATTGCAGGTTTTCATCATGCGGGTCCAGGCCTTCCAGCTATCGGGCCAGGTGAGTGGATCGCCATCGGCATCAAGGTACCAGCTCTGACAGCCGCTGGCCCATATGGTATGGGACAGTTTGCCTTTCAGCTTAGCGTACCAGGAATCCAGCGCGGAGCGTTTTACTTCAACGGTTTCCAGAGTGCCACTCTGCCACGCATTGATTAGTTGTATTGCATAATCGGCCTGCTTTTCGCTGATGGCTATCACCGAGTAGTTACCAACTGGGCTGTTGGGTCCGAGGGTTAGAAAGAAGTTCGGGAAGCCAGGAA
Source organism: Litorivivens sp. (assembly GCF_057445395.1). NCBI lineage: Bacteria > Pseudomonadati > Pseudomonadota > Gammaproteobacteria > Litorivivens > Litorivivens sp. The sequence continues at coordinate 18,055 of NZ_JBVBUV010000066.1, read as the reverse complement.
GGCACATGGAACGGTATGCCACCATTTTTTTGCGCCAGACATCGTTGATGGTGATGCCGTCCCGGCCTTCTAGTGAGATGGGGCGCATAAAGGCGGTGGAGTCGAATCCGGTCGCCATGACGAGGATATCCAGCTCGTGGTGTTGGCCGTCAGCGGTCACAATCCCATTGGGGACTACCTTCGCTATTTTCTCTGTGACGAGGTGAGCATTAGGTTTTTGCATCGCATCGTAAAAGCGTCCATTCATCACAACCCGTTTACAGCCGAACGTATAGTCGGGCGTTAGCTTTTTACGGAGCTCAGGGTCTTTGACTTTCTGTTTCAAGTGGCGGACCGCATTCCATGCAAACAGCTTGTGCATTGTGCGGTAAAACAGTGACTGGCTGGTCAGCGCTGTCGTGCCTTGTTCGAAAACATAGAGAGACAGGTTTTTTACGCGTTCTATGCGAGAGGGCTTAGCGCGAAACTTGGCCTTGTCGCTTTCGCTGTAGGGCTTGTTATCAGTGTGTACGATCCATTGTGCGGTGCGTTGGAAGACCGAAACCTGAGTATTCTCGGTATCTATGAGTTCAGGAATAATTTGTGTGGCACTGGAACCGGTGCCTATCACGCCAATCTTTTTTCTTTTGAGTTCAACCGAGTGATCCCAACGCGCGGAATGCATTTTGGGGCCGGCGAAATTTTCGAGTCCAGGTATCTCTGGGTATTTTGGACGGTGCAGAAAACCCGTGGCTGAAAACAGAAAGTCTGCCTCGAAGTGTTTGTCGTTGGCGGTTTCGACCTGCCAGCGACCGCGTTCGTAGTGGCAGCGAGTTACCTCTTCGTTGAAGTATGTGTGCTCGGCTAACGCATAGCGGTCAAACACCGATTGGAAGTAGGCACATATCTCGTGTCCCGGCGCGAAAAAGCTGCTCCAGTCCGGGTTGGGGGCAAAACTGTAGGTGTAAGCATGTGATGGTACATCGCAGGCAACACCGGGGTACGTATTTTCGCGCCAGGTGCCACCAACTGAGCCGGCTTTTTCAAGTAGCGTTATATTGTTGATGCCGGCGAGCTTGAGCTTTATCGCCAGACCAATGCCGGTCATGCCGGCACCGATTATCACCACAGAAGGGTTTTGCCGTTGTGTGTTCATGTGTGGCACCTTGTATCCTGATCTGCTATCACCTTAGCGAAAGCGCCTGCCGAGCTGAATGTCGTCGGCTGCGCAGAACCTGATATTTCGCGACAGCAGCTAGACAAACACCGTAGCGTTGATGAATTCCACCTGCTGCCGCATTTTTTCCACGATCGGGTAATTGTCTTCCAGGCTCCAGGCTAGCAGCGTGGCTATGCAAAGGCCGATGATGATGTCGGTGAGTGTGTCGTCGGAAAAATCGTGTTGCAGCTGGTTCTGTGCCCGGGCCTCGACAATGATCTGCCGGATCAACGACGTAAATTGAGCGCGTTGTTCACTTTGCAGGTCGCTTTCTGCAGCGCCGCTGATGAGATAGAGATTGAGCAATTCTTTGTAGTGGTCTTTCACCCCGGAAAGTTCCTTGGCAATGCTCTTTAGACAGAATGCGACACGCTTCTTCGGATCGTTTATGCGTGTAATCTGGTCGGAAAAAGATTGGTAGGCGCGGTGGCTAAAGGTGCTGGCTACATGGCGAAGCAGATGTTCTTTGGTTGGGAAATGGTTGAAGAACGTTTTATGGGCGATATCCGCCTCTTTGATAATGGAAGCGATGCTGGTGTCAGAAACACCGTTTTCTTCAAACAGCCGCACAGCGGCTTCCGTAATCTTCCGCCGGAATTCCAGTTTGCGTTTTTCTATGCGGTTGATGGGTTGGGCGGCTGTCATGCGCGTTGAAACCTCAGGTGCGTCGGCGGAAGGCGGGGTTGCTCAAAATTGAGATTGTAAATCAAATATACTGTAGTATATTTAGAGATAATAATATAAATCGTCCGGAAAATCATGTCCGAGAGCGACGCTATTGATGTCCTTCTGAACGGCGCCAATTCTGCGACCGTAACGGGGCAGTGCAGGCAGTATGGCTGCCAGACGCTGGCAGCTACCGAGGTCGAGGTCTCTAGACTGCGCCTGTCCATCCACTTTCGCTCGATTTCATTATCCGATCAAAATCTATCGACACTGCCGCCGTCAAAGCTAAAGCCAAGGCCAAAGTGCCGGCCGAGCGATGAGCCTCATATTGTGCCGTTGGCGTTAAGCCTACGTTTTTTAGGCGCAGAAAATAATAATGCAGGGGGATGCACGTATGAACGTCTGGTTTAGGCTGCTTACTATAACGATTTGCATTTCCCCGCTAACGTCAGCGCTGGCGCAGGATGCTGCGGCTAAGGAGCCGACAGCCCGGTCTAATGTGCTTGAAGAAGTGTACGTCACGGCGCGCAAGCGAACCGAGAAACTGCAGGAGACGCCGGTGGCGGTCAGTGCGCTGGATGCTGATGCCTTGGCTGAAGCGGGCATTACGGCGATTACCGACTTGCAACAGTCGGTGCCGGGGCTGCAGTTCGGTGAAAGCGGTTCGAAAACACCGGCCATTTTTATTCGTGGAATAGGTCAGCGCGAGGCTGCGGCGGTGCTCGACCCCGGAGTTGGGGTTTACCTGAACGGTATATTCATTGCGCGGCAAGACTCCCAATTACTCGATACCGTTGATACTCAAACGATTCAGGTCCTGCGTGGGCCGCAGGGTACGTTGTTTGGCAAAAACAATACCGGCGGCGCAATACTGGTATCAACCCGTGAGCCGGATCTTGAGTCACTAGAGGGTTCGCTGTTGCTCAGGCCAGGTAATTTTGGTCGGCGCGATGCAAAATTCAGCGGCAATATTCCGTTGGTTGAAGGCAAGGTTGGATTGCGCTTCGCGCTCAACAGCAAGCGCAGTGACGGCTACTTTGACAATCGCTTTGACGGCGGCACTTTTGGCGATGAGGACCGGGTTGCGGCAACCGGGCGTCTGTTGTGGGATGTGAGTGAGACATTTTCCGTCGATGTTTTCAGTTACTGGAGTCGGCAGGACGAGCTCAGCACGGGTATCAGCTGTCTCCTGCAAAACCCTGAATCCAATATTGCCCAGCTGCGTTATCCCAACCGCCCGGATTTTGCCGATGCCTGCGCGGCAAGCGAAGCGGCGGTTGATGATCGTGAGTTGGTGGTTAATCGCGCAGACAGTCGCATCGCCATGGATACAAGTATTTTTGCGCTGACGTTGAATTGGGCATTATCTGACGACTACGAGCTGAAAAGTATTTCCGGCCTGAGCCTGCAAAATAATATCGTGCGTAATGACGATCAGGATGGCACTGAGATCAGCGCAGTCAACAATGGCAGCATCGCGCTGAACTCTACCTTGGAGGCTGACGGCGAACCGGTTCCGGAAGAAGAGCGTATGCAGTTCAGTCAGGAATTGCAGTTGAACGGTGCGGCGTTCAGCGATCGCCTGCAATTTACCTTGGGGGCATTTGCGTCGCTGGAAACGATTGATGACAACCCCTTTGCGCAGTTGATCGGTCCCAAGGGTCTGGGTGGCATCCGGCCGTCCACCGCCTGTGCGGCCGGCTCGCCGGCGCTGGGTGCGCTGTGTGTCGGCGTGGATGATGGTTTTGTATTTCCACTGGCGACCTTTCTGGCGACCCGCAGCAATCTGGAAAACAAAAGCTGGGCGCTGTTTGCGCAGGGCAGCTATGAGCTGACCGAATACCTGTCGTTGACCGTTGGCGGGCGTTATACCTATGAAGAGCGAGAGCGTGACCTCACAATCTTTGAGATTGACCATCAGGAATACGGCCAGCGCCTGAGCAGTTTCGGTTTCCCAACCAGTTATATCAGTCAGGCCGGTTTCTACTCGCCGGTGCCGGTGCCGATTTTCGACCAGATAGGACAGAACATCCCGGACCTACCGGTCATTGTTCGCGAATCTCGCGACGTAAAACAGGCGGATTGGACAGATTTCTCACCGTCGGTCACCTTGTCGATGGTGGCGCCCGGCGAATGGCTCGACACCATGAACCTGGACAGCTTCATGGTGTATGCCACCTACAGTGAGGGCTTCAAGGCTGGTGGCTTTGAGCCGCGGGGCCCAGAGCTGGTGCCCTTTGAGCCAGAGCAGGTTAATAATTATGAGGTGGGCGTTAAGCTCGATGGCCTGAACTCGCGATTGCGCTTCAATGCAGCGCTTTACCGCCTGGATTACGAGGAGATTCAGGTGCGCGTGGCAGAGCAGGGTGAGCGCATCAGCGATATTTATCTGTTCCTTTCGAATGCTGGCCTGGCGACTGTGCAGGGCCTTGAAATGGAGTCCACCCTGGTGCTCGGTAACTGGTTCCTACAAGGTAGTTTTTCCTATACTGATGCCAGTTATGATGAGTTCATGGGGCAGATTGTTATTCCGGGGCAGGGGCAAGATACGGTAGATCGCAGTGAAGAAGACTTTGCGCTAGTTCCGGAAGCGACCTACTCCCTTGCGGTGATGTACCAGTGGATGACGCCGATCGGACTTATTATGCCGAGGTTGGCTTATTATCACCGCGACGAACTATTTACCGGTATCGACTTTAAAGCGGTGGAGTACGAGAGCTCCTACGTTGATGCGCTGGATATGTTCAATGCGCGTTTGAGCTGGATACCCTCGGAGACATTTCGCCTGACAGCGTTTGTAGACAACCTGGCCGACAGGGAATATTTCAAAAGCGGGTTTTCGGTGAGTGCAGCGCTCGGCGCGGCTACCCTGGTGCAAGGTAATCCGCGCACATTTGGTCTGGAAGTTGCGCTCGACTTTTAGCCAGATCTTACGTCTTCGGCGCGGGGATTTTGAACACACCGCTGCCACGCGCTTTTACTCCCGCTTCAGATCGAATAAGCCCTGAGGCAAAGCCTGTGGTCTTTGTCGTTTTAAGGCACTCGGCCTCAACCCATAACCACTCGCCTTCTTTTGACGCGCTGAGGTAATCAATGCTGATGTTGATTGTTGGTGTTTGGTAATTTTTCGCTTCAAACCCGATAGCACAGGCGAAGGCGATATCGAATAACGCCATGGTGACCGCGCCGTGGCAGATTCCCATGCTGTTCAAATGCTGTTTTTGCAGTAACAGCCCTACTTCCGGCGCGCTGTCGTCGGATACCTTTATGTAAACCGGGTGCAGCGCATCGTTAAAGGTGCCGTTCAGAGGGAGGGGGGTAAAGCCTTCGGGTGGTTTGGCCTGCTGCATTGTTTTCTCCTCAAGTGATCCAGTTATTGTGCCGAATGCGTAATGTGCACAGGTATACAGCTTGTTAATGAATTGTGCGGTCGCTCACGCTGGCTGTTCAGGTTTGGTTAACCCGCTGCAACTTACACTGGCGCCATATTTTGCTGTAACGATATAGGGAGGTTTTAATGCGTGTGAACAAGGGGATAGCTGTTTCAGGCCTGTCGTTGTTGATGGCTTTGAGTGCCCCAACCTGGGCGCGTGATACTTGGTACATCGGTGCGACATCTTACGAAACCACCATGAACAACAACACGGTGCACGATCGTGAGCGGGTAGAGAACTGCACGCTGGTCGCCTGTACCTCTTCGATTGTGTCGCGCGACTACCGCGGACGCTTCGACACCGACCGCCATCCAGCAATCAACTTTGGTTTTATTAACCGTGACGGCTGGCGTACAGAGTTCGAGTATACCGAGGCAGATTTCGGTATTCGTTCACAGCAGTCAAAGGAAGATTCGATTGAATCACGCAGAGTGATGGCGAGCTTTTGGCGCGATTTCAAATTCAATGATTCGCCGCTGGGTACGTACCTCGGTTTCGGCTTTGGTCTAGGGCAGCTGAAGCAAGGCCCGGCCGACGATGAGTTTGCTGTGGCTCAACTGGGTGGCGGCGTTACTTATGCGGTAACCCGGAACCTCAGTCTTGACTTGGGCTATCGCCTGTATTCCGCTGAGCCGGATATTGAGCTGGAAGACGACAATCGTCGCATCGACCTCGATAATCGCGGTCACAGCTTTAACTTCGGTGTTCGTTACTACCTCTATTGATCCATTCAGGTTCTCACCTTAAACCCGCTGGCGTAACCCGCCTGCGGGTTTTTTTGTGGCTGTACAGGCCGCTGCTGAATCTTTATCCTCAGTGCCAACATGGAGCTGCGCCGAGAGGAAAAATAATGAAAGCACGCATCGCTGTACTGTTGGTCGCCCTGCTAGCGACAGCCTGTTCCAAACAATCGGGAAACACCACGGCCGTTGGGAAAGACGCAGATCTAGACAGTGGTGCGCGGATCGCAGCAGCCGACACCACACCTGAAGTATGGCTCAGCCACGGTCGCGGCTACAGTGAGCAGCGTTATTCTCCGCTAACGCAGATTACCACTGAAAATGTTGAACGCCTGGGACTGGCCTGGGCCTTTGATCTGGGTACCAGCCGCGGCATCGAGGCGACACCACTGGTTGTCGACGGCCGTATCTACGTGACCGCTACCTGGAATGTTGTCTACGCTCTCGATGCCAAAACCGGTGAGGAAATCTGGAGCTTTGATCCGCAGGTGGATCGCAGCAAGGCCGCTGATCTGTGCTGCGATGTAGTCAATCGCGGGGTCGCCTGGTGGGACGGTAAAATCTACACCGGTACTATTGATGGTCGATTACTGGCTTTGGACGCCGCTACCGGGCGCAAACTCTGGGATGTGGTCACCGTAGACCAAAATAAACCCTATACCATTACCGGCGCGCCGCGGGTGGTAAAAGGAAAGGTGCTGATTGGTAACGGTGGCGCTGAGTTTGGTGTGCGGGGCTATATTTCTGCCTACGACGCTAATACCGGTAAACAGGTATGGCGTTTTTATACGGTGCCCGGTAATCCCGAGGCGGGCTTTGAATCTGAAATTATGGCCGAGGCCGCGAAGACCTGGACCGGGGATTGGTGGCGCTTTGGCGGTGGTGGCACCGTTTGGGATTCCATGGCCTACGATCCGGAGCTGGACCTGCTGTATTTTGGGGTAGGCAACGGCTCGCCCTGGAATCAAAGCATTCGCAGCCCGGAGGGCGGCGATAACCTGTTTCTGTCGTCGATTGTGGCGGTCAAACCGGATACCGGTGAGTACGTGTGGCATTACCAGACCACGCCGGGCGAAACCTGGGATTACACAGCCACCCAACACCTGATTCTGGCAGACCTGCAGATCGGGGAGGATACCCGCAAGGTGATCATGCAGGCGCCGAAAAACGGGTTTTTCTATGTGATAGACAGAGCTACCGGTGAGCTGATTTCGGCAGAAAACTATGTGCCGGTGAATTGGGCCAGCCATATTGATACGCAAACCGGGCGACCGGTGGAACTGCCTGAGGCGCGTTGGGGTGGCCGCAAACCATATTTACAGTTGCCGGGACCACTGGGCGGGCACAATTGGCATCCCATGTCCTATAGCCAACAAACGGGGCTGGTATATATACCAGCACTTGAAACCCCCTATATTTATGCGGACGAAGAAGCGTTTAGCGCCAGTGAGGTGGGTTGGAACGCGGGAGCCGACGCCAGCTTTGGTTCCTTGCCAACGGATATGGCCCAGTTCAAGGCGATGCGCGCGGCTGTAAAAGGACGCCTGCTGGCCTGGGATCCGGTTGCCCAGAAAGCTGCCTGGAAGGTTGAGCACAACAGTCCGTGGAATGGCGGGGTGTTGTCCACAGCAGGAGGCTTGGTCTTTCAGGGCAATGCGGATGCTAAATTTGTGGCCTATGACGCGCGCACAGGCAAGCGCCTGTGGGATCACTTTGCTCAAACCGGGATTGTCGCCGCGCCCATCAGCTACCAGATTGATGGCGAGCAATACATTGCCGTGGCTTCGGGCTGGGGCGGCGCCTTTGCCTTGATATACGGTGGGCTTTTTCCGGCGGAAAGCGCACCGGGCGTTGGGCGCCTGCTGGTGTTCAAGCTTGATGGCAAGGCCAGTTTGCCGGTGATGCCAGAGCGGCATCTCGCCAAGCCGGATGTACCCAAACCAACCGTTGATGCAGCAGCGCTAGCGAAGGGCCAGAAGCTTTATAACAGCTCCTGCCTGGTGTGCCACGGAGATCACGCGGTTTCCAGTGGTCTGTTGCCCGATCTGCGCTGGTCGCCGCTGTTGGCGCATGAGGATGCCTGGCACAGTGTGGTGATTGGCGGTGCGCGCGTGGGTCAGGGTATGCCGTCGTTTAAATCGGATGTGACCAAGCAGCAGAGTGATCTGATCCGCCAGTATGTGATGTCAGAAGCTAACGAGCCGCTTGAGGTGAGAGTAAAAGCGCAGCAGTAACACGCCGTCAGGGCCGGCTCTTATCTGGAGTCGGGGTATTTGGAGGGAATTTCAATACCTGGAGTTCAGATAAGATGCGGGCCTTGCTGCGAATCGCCGATTCAGGCAACCCCCTTTAAGGTGCGATTGATCCACCCCAGCAGAAACTTCGACTGGCTTTTGTCGCGGTTCACAATTTCTGCGTAACGAGCCACCTTTGCCATGGCATAGCGGTAGAGAAATTCGTTTGGCGGAAAGTCGTTCAGTTTGCCAATGGTGACAGGGCCAATAATGCCATCGGCAGTGACGCCCAGAACGCTCTGCGCCAGTTTGGCGGCGGTGCCAAGACCTGCGTTTACTGCAAAATCAAACAACGTTTCCGCAATGCGCTGATCGGCGATGTCGTCGCCGCGCAGACGCTGCCAGAAGTGCTCGCGGTAGAAGGTGTTTACGCAGTCGAACAGGGCCGGGTTTTGCAGGTCGTCGCTATCGATAAATTGCCAGCCCGCCCAGTGGGGGTGGAAGCGGCGGGCTACACCGGCATAGGTATCGCCGCCGCGGTCGTCGGGCACGTTGTGGAGGATATAACCGCCTTCATTGCGGATCATTTCTTCAAATGCGGGTGCGAAATCAGCCATGTGCATTCCCTGCCAAGACCAAGTGGCTAAAACCATACACCGGCTTTTCCGTAAAGGTCAAAAAATTACGGTGGCGCGCAAGGGCCCCCGCCACTAAGCTGAGAGCAACGGAAAAAGGGGAGTACAGATGGAGTTATCACTGGCACTGGTAGTCATTCTGGTTAGCGGCATTCTCTGTCAGTGGCTTGCCTGGCAATTAAAGATTCCAGCCATCGTGCTCTTGGCCACCGCGGGCCTTATTCTTGGGCCAATCTCGGGTTGGGTGCAACCGGCTGTGGATTTCGGCCCCAGTCTTAACGCAGTGATTCAACTGTTTGTCGCGGTGATTTTATTTGAAGGTGGCCTTAACCTGCAGTTGCACGAATTGCGGGAGGCAGGCCGTGTTGTGCGGCGTCTGACCTCGGTAGGGGTGCTGGTCGCCTGGGTACTGGGCACGCTGGCGGCGTATTTCGTGGGTGGTCTGGGTTGGCCGGTAGCCCTGCTGCTGGGCGCCATTCTGGTCGTAACTGGCCCCACCGTTATCATGCCGCTGCTCAAACACGCCAACCTGAATCGCCGGACCTCGTCCTACCTTAAATGGGAGGGCATTATTAACGACCCGCTGGGCGTCATGCTGGCGGTCATTGTTTACCAGTATTTCCTTTATTCCGGCGAAGGCGGTGGCCTTGGCGTTGCGCTGACCAGTCTGCTCACGGCAGTGGTGGTTGCCGTGCTGATTGGCGGTGGTGGCGGCTACCTGCTTGGTACATTCTTTCGGCGTGGCTGGGTGCCCGAATATCTCAAAGCGCCCATGATCATTGCTGTGGCGTTGGGCGTGTATGCCCTATCTCACCTTGTACTTCATGAATCCGGGTTGCTGGCCGTGACGGTGATGGGGGTAGTGATGGGGAATATGGGCCTGCGCAGTATTGAGGAGATGCGCCGTTTTAAAGAGTACATCACCATTATTCTGGTGTCCTTCCTGTTTGTGATACTCACCGCGTCGCTGGAGCCGCGATTGCTCAAAGAGATTAACTGGCAGTTGATCGCGATGCTTCTCACCGTTCTGTTTGTGGTGCGTCCACTGACGGTTTGGATCTCCACGGTGGGAATCGACATGCCCTGGCAGGAGCGCTTTCTGGTGGGCTGGATTGCACCGCGCGGTGTGGTAGCGGCAGCATCGGCTGGTGCGTTTGCTCCGGCGATGATCGAGGCGGGCTATGACGGCGCTGACCTGCTGGTACCCGCTGTTTTTCTGGTGATCTTTGCCACGGTTATTTTGCATGGCTTCAGTTTGGGGCCACTTGCTACCCGCCTGAAATTGCGCGCAGAGGGTTCGGGGCGTGTCTTGATCGTCGGCGCATCTCCCTGGTCAGTGCAGTTGTGCAAAGTACTCAGAGAGCTGAAGGTGGACGTGTTGCTGGCAGATGCTGACTGGTCGAGGCTGCGGCCGGCGCGTCAACAGGGTGTACCCACCTGGTATGGTGAAATACTCTCGGACCGCGCAGAAGAAGCGCTTGAGCTGGACGGTGTAAAAGTGGTGTTAGCCGCTACCGGCAATGTGGCTTACAACTCAATGGTGTGTAACCACTTTGCGGCGGAGATAGGCAGAACACTGGTCTATCAGCTAACCGATGCCGACACGAATGATGACAGCGATCGGCGAAAAGTTTCCCATGTGCGTCGGGGGGTCAGCGTATTTTCTCGCAAGGTCACCTTTGGCGCGCTTTGGAACAATCTGATACGCGACTGGCGTTTTCAGAAAACCCGGGTTACCGATGAGTTCAGCGGTGAAGACATTATTATGCAATTACCGGGCGATGCGATCATGCTGGCAGTAGTGAGTAAAGAAGGTCGGCTTGATTGGGTGTCGCAGGAAAACCCGACACTGAAGGTGGGAGAAACTCTGGTGAGTTTTGTTCCGCCAAGTCAAAGCTAAGCTGATACGAGAGCGTGCCTTGAAAGCGAGATTGGTGCCGGTGGGAGATGAGCATATTTTCGCGCAGTTTATTGCGCTGATCGCCTGCGGCGCAGGCTCCTACCGCGGCGGTAGGAGCCTCGGATAACTACCGAGCTTACTTGAGCTTCTTGTATTTCACACGCTCTGGCTGGGCTTTTTCGCCCTTTCGCTCGATCAGGTCTGCATGGTACTCGGTGTAGTTGCCTTCAAAGAACACCACTTCTGAATTGCCTTCATACGCCAGTATGTGGGTGGCAATACGGTCGAGGAACCAGCGGTCGTGCGAGATCACCATGGCGCAGCCGGGGAAGGTCAGTAGTGCTTCTTCCAGTGCGCGCAGCGTTTCAACGTCCAAGTCGTTTGAGGGTTCGTCTAGCAGCAGCACGTTGCCACCCTGACGCAGAGTGCAGGCTAGTTGCAGGCGGCCGCGTTCACCGCCGGACAGTTCGCCGACGCGTTTTTGCTGATCAGAGCCCTTGAAGTTGAAGCGACCGATATAGGCGCGCGAGGGGACTTCGTAGCCATTGATATTCAGGATGTCGTGACCGTCGCTGACGGCTTCCCAAACGGTTTTGCTGTCGTCGAGGCTGTCGCGCATCTGATCCACGGAAACCAGTTTCACGGTATCACCAATCTCGATGCTGCCGCTGTCGGGCGTTTCCTTGCCATTAAGCATGCGGAACAGGGTCGACTTACCGGCACCGTTGCCGCCGATCACGCCGACGATGGCGCCTTTAGGTACGGAGAAGCTCAGGTTGTCGAACAGCAGTTGCTCGCCGTAAGACTTACTGACGCCCTCGACCTCAATAACTTTGTCGCCAAGGCGCGGACCCGGTGGAATATAAATTTCATTGGTTTCGTTGCGGGTTTGAAATTCCTGGCTTTGCAGTTCTTCAAAACGCTGCAAGCGGGCCTTGCTTTTGGCGCGGCGGCCTTTGGGATTGCTACGTACCCACTCCAGCTCTGACTCGATGGTCTTTTTGCGAGAGACCTCCGATTTCGCCTCCATCTCCAGGCGCTTTTCTTTCGCTTCCAGCCAATCGGAATAATTGCCTTCATAGGGAATGCCATGGCCGCGGTCGAGTTCCAGGATCCAGCCGGCTGCATTGTCGAGAAAGTAGCGATCGTGTGTGATGGCAACCACGGTGCCGCTGAAGTCGCAGAGAAACCGCTCCAGCCAGGCGACCGATTCTGCGTCCAGGTGGTTGGTGGGCTCGTCGAGTAGCAACATGTCTGGGCCGGACAACAAGAGACGGCACAGTGCTACGCGGCGTTTTTCACCACCTGACAGATTGCCAATTGTTGCATCCCAAGGCGGCAGGCGCAGGGCGTCGGCTGCTACCTCCAGCTGGTGATCCAGGTTGTGGGCGTCGGCCGCTTGGATGATGTTTTCCAGCTGCTGCTGCTTTTTGGCGAGTGCGTCGAAATCGGCGTCTGGCTCGGCATAGGCCGCGTAGACTTTTTCCAGCTCTATCTGGGCTTCCTTCACTTCACCCAGGCCTTCTTCCACGCATTCGCGAACCGTTTTCTCCGGATCGAGTTGTGGTTCCTGTGGCAGGTAGCCCACTTTGATGCCGGGCTGGGGGCGGGCTTCACCATTAAATTCGGTATCGACACCGGCCATGATGCGCAGCAGTGTGGATTTACCGGCGCCGTTCAGGCCGAGTACGCCGATCTTGGCACCCGGGAAAAAGGAGAGAGAAATATCCTTGAGAATTTGACGCTTGGGCGGCACAACCTTGCCGACCCGGTTCATTGTATAGACGTATTGGGCCATGTTGGGGTCTCATTGGTAGCGTTGGAAAAGATGGGCGCAAGGTAGCTGACTTGAGCGGTGGAATCAATTCCAACGCTTTCCCCCTCACCCTGACTCACCCCCCGGGAGAGCGAACCTTCAGTGCGCCCCCTCTCCAGAAGGAGAGGGGTGAGGGGAGGGTTTAACGTGCGGCGTTGGCGAGCTTGCGATTATCAACTTCCTGCTGAGCAAGATACTCGTCATAAGTGCCCTGAAAGTCGATCAGCTGCTGATCTTTGATTTCAATAACACGGGTCGCCAGCGATGACACGAACTCGCGGTCATGGCTGACAAAGATCAGGGTGCCATCATAATGCTCCAATGCCAGGTTGAGGGCTTCGATGGCCTCCATATCCAGGTGGTTGGTGGGCTCGTCCATGATTAGCACATTGGTGTCCATCATCATTAGCTTGCCGAACAGCAGGCGGTTTTTTTCGCCACCAGAGCAGACTTTTGCCTGCTTGTTGAAGTCGTCCGAGGAAAACAGCAGGCGCCCCAGTGTTGCTCGCACAATCTGGTCGTCGTGGCTGGGCTTGCGCCATTGACTCATCCAGTCGAACAGATTGAGGTCATTGTCGAAGTCGGCGCTGCTGTCCTGAGGGCAGTAGCCTAGGCTGGCATTCTCAGCCCATTTCACCACGCCTTCGTTGGCCTGGAGCTCATCCATCAGGCAGCGGAGTAAGGTGGTTTTACCAGCGCCGTTTTCCCCAATAATGGCCAGGCGACTACCAGCGTCAAGAATCATGCTGCCTTTGGCGAACAAGGGTTTGTCGAAACCGTGACCGATATTTTCCAGTGTCAGTGCCTGACGGTGCAGTTTTTTCTCCTGCTTGAAACGGATGTAGGGCGATACCCGGCTGGAGGCCTTGATCTCGTCGAGCTGGATTTTCTCGATCTGTTTGGCGCGCGAGGTAGCCTGTTTGGCCTTGGACGCATTAGCCGAAAAGCGACTGACAAATTGCTGCAGATCAGCGATCTGGGCGGATTTCTTCGCGTTCTGAGCTTGCAGCCGCTCGCGGGCCGCAGTCGACGCGGTCATGAAATCATCATAGTTGCCGGGGTAAACCCGCAGTTCGCCGTAGTCAATGTCGGCCATGTGGGTGCACACGGCGTTGAGAAAATGGCGATCGTGGGAAATGATTACCATGGTACTTTTACGCTGGTTGAGTACATCTTCGAGCCAGCGGATAGTGTGGATGTCGAGGTTGTTGGTAGGCTCGTCCAACAGCAGAATATCTGGATCGGAAAACAGCGCCTGTGCTAACAGTACCCGCAGTTTCAAGCCGGGAGCGACTTCGCTCATGGGGCCGAAGTGGTATTCCTGAGGAATGCCTGCGCCGAGCAGGATTTCGCCCGCGCTACTTTCCGCGCTGTAGCCATCGAGCTCCATAAAGCGAGTTTCCAAATCAGCCACTTTCATGCCGTCTTCTTCAGACATCTCTGTCTGGGAATAGATGCGATCGCGCTCCTGCTTCACGTCCCAGAGCTCTGTGTGGCCCATTATTACGGTGTCGATGACCGAGAATTTTTCGAAGGCGAACTGGTCCTGAGAAAGCTTGCCCACGCGCTCATTGGGGTCGGTCGAGACATTGCCGGAACTTGGTTTGAGGCTGCCGTCCAGAATCTTCATGAAGGTGGACTTGCCGCAGCCGTTGGCGCCGATTAGCCCGTAGCGATTGCCGCCTCCGAACTTTACAGAGATATTTTCAAAAAGGGGTTTGGCACCAAATTGCATGGTGACGTTGGCGGTGGTGATCAAAAAGAAAATCCTTTGCGTGTAAAACGCAGTATGGGTTGAGAAAAATGCGTTGATTGTCGGACGGTTGCTAACCGACGGTCGGTGGAACAGTGCAGGGCACCCATTCCCACCATTCGTGCTCACCTTCGTCACCGGTTTCTTTCTTGCGGTGCACATCCCAGGTCACGAGAAAATCCGGGTTTTCAATGGTCTGCTCTTCACTGTCGGTAAAGGTGCCTTTGGGAGCAATAAACCAGCAGCTCAACTCCGGCGGCAGGGTAAAATCGCGCTCGTCTTGCAGCGGACGCAACACAATGCCTTCATCGCCAGCGCTTTGGACCCGGGCGGCGAGCATACGCTGGTTCAGTACCTCACCGGCCGGATTGTAGTAACTCAGACCCAGTACGCAGCTTTTGCCTACCAGGTCTGCCAGATCGCTTACGGCATTAGCCATCGTTAAAACAACACTCTGCAGCGCAGTGTGCCGTTAATCTCTTTGAGCTTGCTCAGGGCCAGTTCGCTATAGGCCTGATCTACATCTATTACCACATACCCAACCGATTCATTGGTTTGCAGGTATTGGCCAGAAATGTTGATGTCGTTCTCAGAGAAAATCTGGTTGATAGCGCTCATCACGCCGGGCACGTTTTTGTGTACGTGCAGCAGGCGGTGGCGACCATCTTGTGACGGCAGGGCGACTTCCGGGAAGTTCACGGAAGTAACGGTGGTGCCGTTGTCGGAATATTTCACCAGCTTCTCGGCCACTTCCATGCCGATGTTTTCCTGAGCCTCTATCGTGGAGCCGCCGATATGGGGTGTTAGAAATACATTGTCGAATTCGCGTAGTGGCGAAATAAATTCGTCGTTGTTGCTTTTCGGCTCTACCGGGAATACGTCGATGGCAGCACCCAGCAGGCGCTTTTCGCGCAGGGCGTTGGCGAGGGCGTCAATGTCGACCACCGTGCCTCGCGAGGCGTTGATCAAAATCGAGCCCTGTTTCATCTGCTCGAATTCTTTGACGCCAATCATGTTCTTTGTGGAGCCAGTTTCTGGCACGTGCAGGCTGACGATATCTGCGGTACTCAGCAACTGGCTCAGGCTCACCTGCGAGGCGTTGCCCAGCGGCAGTTTGTTAACGGTGTCGGCAAACATCACCTTCATGCCCAGCCCTTCGGCCAGCACGGAGAGCTGCATGCCGATTGAGCCGTAACCGATAATGCCTAATTTCTTGCCGCGAATCTCATAAGAGTCGGTAGCAGATTTCATCCATTCCCCGCGGTGGGCGGCGGCGTTTTTCTCGGCTACGCCGCGCAGTAGCAAAATGGCTTCGGCCAGCACCAGTTCGGCGACGGAACGCGTGTTGGAGTAGGGGGCGTTGAACACCGCCACACCGCGCTCCAGGGCTGCCACTAGGTCGACCTGATTGGTGCCAATACAGAAACACCCCACGGCATTGAGTTTGGGTGCCTGTTCCAGCACTTCGCGGGTGAGCTGGGTGCGGGAGCGGATGCCGATGAAGTGGGCGTCCTTGATGCTCTCCAGCAGCTCGTCACCTTCGAGCGCCTTTTTATGGTACTCAATATTGGTATAGCCAGCGTTTTCCAGCAGGGAGACGGCGGATTGGTGTACGCCCTCCAGCAACAGGAACTTTATCTTGTCCTTGTCGAGAGATTTCTTTGCCATGGGTCTAGGTATGTCCAGCGGTACAGGAAAAGGCGCGTATGGTACCATACGCGCCCTTTCAGAATCGCCTGTTTAGCCACCCGTTTTACAGACCTGTTTATAGAGGCTATTGCCCCCATGAATGCAGCCGCTAGCCGTGAAAGCGCCGACGTTATCATTACCCAGCTTAAAGAAATTGTAGGCGGCGCTAATGTCCGCTGTTCTGACGATGATTTCGCCACCTACGGGCGAGACTGGACCCGCGCGGTAGATCCAGCGCCAATTGCCATCGTATTCCCCCGTTCTATTGAGCAGGTACAGGCGGTGGTGCGGCGGGCCAATGATCTGGAGTTTGGGATTGTCCCCAGCGGTGGTCGCACGGGCCTGAGCGGCGGTGCGGTGGCAGCCAATGGCGAGGTCGTGCTGGCACTGGATTATATGAATGCAATCAAGCACTTCGATCCCATTGATCGCACTGTGCAGTGCGAGGCCGGGGTGATCACTGAGCAGCTTCAGCAATACGCTGAGGAGCAGGGTTTGTTCTATCCGGTGGATTTTGCATCTGCCGGTTCCTCCCAGATAGGTGGCAATATCTCCACCAATGCCGGCGGTATCAAGGTGATTCGCTACGGCATGACCCGCGACTGGGTGGCTGGTCTGAAGGTGGTGACCGGCACGGGTGAGCTGCTGGAACTGAACAACGGCCTGCTGAAAAATAACGCGGGCTATGACCTGCGCCAGCTCTTTATCGGCGCTGAGGGCACCCTGGGCCTCGTGGTGGAAGCGACCATGCAACTCACCCGCCAGCCCCATGATCTGACCGCGATGGTGCTGGGGGTGCCGGATTTTGATGCCCTGATGCAGGTTTTCAACCGTTTTCAGGCCTCGATTGATCTTACGGCCTTTGAGTTTTTCTCCGAGCAGGCCCTGCAGAAGGTAGTAGAGCATCAGGGGCTGGCTCGCCCCTTTGACAGTGCGACGCCGTTTTACTGTCTGCTGGAGTTTGAGCGACTGAACGAGCAGGTAGAAGAACAAGCCATGATCCTGTTTGAAGAGGCTGTGGAGAAGGGTTGGGTGATTGATGGCGTTATGAGTCAGTCACTGGAGCAGCTGAAAAACTTGTGGCGTTTGCGCGAAGATATTTCAGAGACCATCTCTCGCTGGACCCCCTACAAAAACGACATTTCCACCGTTATTTCCAAAGTGCCAGAGTTTCTGGTGGCGGTAGAAGATGTGGTCAACGCCCGTTACCCGGATTTCGAGATTATCTGGTTTGGCCATATCGGCGACGGCAACGTGCATCTGAATATCCTCAAACCCGACAGCCTCGATAAAACCACCTTCTTTGAGCAGTGCAGTGAAGTGAGCCTGGAGGTGTTCGACATTGTCGAGCGCTTCGGTGGCAGCGTATCGGCCGAGCACGGTGTCGGCCTGCTGAAAAAAGACTATCTACAATACTCGCGCAGCCCCGAGGAAATTGCGCTGATGCGTCACGTGAAGCAGGTTTTTGACCCCAACGGTGTAATGAACCCTGGAAAAATTTTCGACTAAAAGGGCTTTGCCATGTATTCGCAACACCGTTTTATCGATGGTCGCCCGCTGGAGATGCCACCGGGAAAAATCGTCTGTGTGGGCCGCAACTACGCGGCTCATGCCAAGGAATTAAATAACCCGGTACCCGAGCAGCCGCTGCTTTTCATCAAACCCGCCAGCGCCCTGGCTGCCTTGGAGGCGCCAATAGCGCTCCCACAGGGCAAGGGTGAATGCCACCACGAACTAGAAGTCGCCCTGCTGATCGGCTCGACGTTAAGCCAGGCGAAACCTGAGGACTGCCTGGCTGCGATAGCGGGATACGGCTTGGCACTCGATCTCACCCTTCGGGAGCTTCAGTCAGAACTAAAAGCCAAAGGCCACCCCTGGGAGAGAGCCAAAGCATTCGACGGCGCCTGCCCGCTGTCGGCATTTGTTCCGGCAGCCGGTGTCCCCAACTGGCGAGAGTTACGTTTTGAGCTGCATCGCAACGGTGAACGGC
>NZ_JBVBUV010000065.1:0-20543 GCF_057445395.1 Litorivivens sp. | reverse complement strand
CACCGGTCTATATCAGCGGCGAGTCCGGCAGCGGCAAGGAAGTGGTGGCGCGACTGATCCACTCCAGCGGCCCGCGCGCTGACGCGCCTTTTGTCCCGGTCAACTGCGGGGCGATCCCCTCAGAGCTGATGGAGAGCGAGTTTTTTGGCCACGTGAAAGGCAGCTTTACCGGCGCCCACAACGACAAAACCGGCCTGTTTGAAGCGGCCAATGGCGGCACCTTGTTTCTCGATGAAATTGCCGACCTGCCACTGAACATGCAGGTCAAGCTGCTGCGTGCGATACAGAACAAAAGCGTGCGACCCATCGGCGCGAACCGGGAAATACCCGTGGACGTGCGACTGCTCAGTGCTACCCACAAAGACCTGGCGACCGAGGTAGAGAAAGGCCATTTTCGCACCGACCTGTTCTATCGCATCAATGTTATCGAAGTGAAAGTGCCCAGCCTGCGCGAGCGGGTAGCCGATATTCCGCTGCTGGCCAAGGCCATCCTCGATCGTCTGTCTGAAGAGTGGGGTATTAAAACGCCCACTCTGGATGGCGCCGCCCAGCGCGCCCTCAGCAACTATCAGTTTCCCGGCAATGTGCGCGAGCTGGAAAATATTCTGGAGCGAGCCGTGACGCTCTGCGATGAAGAGGCCATTACGCCGGAGGATTTGCAGCTGCCGAGCGCCGCCCCCACCGCCGCGACCAATCCGTCCAACGGTATTGAAGCGGCCTTCGGCGATCTGGAAGGCTATTTGCAGGATATTGAACGGGCCGCCATCGAAGCGGCGCTCGGGCGCACCAACGGCAACAAGACCGAGGCAGCGGAATTACTGGGGCTGTCATTCCGGCAGTTCCGTTATCGAGCTAAGAAAATTCTGGAAGAATAGTGCCTCACCCTGCAAGCAGGGTGAGGCCAGCGCCTTACTTCAGGTATGGCTGTTCGCCATTCACGATCAGCTTACTGCAATCCTCACCCATCGCATCGCAGTATTTCACGTAGCCATCCAGCACCGAGTGTGCGTCCAGTACGGAAATGATATTTCCCTCAGCGTCCATATTGATATTGGCGCCATAAATCGCAAACCAGACTTCCGTTGGCCCGTCCTGCTTTTCCGGCACGGTCAAGGTGTGTACTGAACCGGCAGGCTCAAACAGGTAGGAGCCGGGCTTGTTAACCTGATCCGGATATTCCTTGTAAAACCACTCTCCCTTGAGGGTTACCGCAAACACCGAGCCCGTATGGTAATGCTTGTCGATGGCAAAGCCCGGCATAAAACGGTTCTTCACCACCCACAGTCCCTGATTCAGGTCTACCTGCAACAGCTGCGACTGACTCCCGTCGGGCGACATGAGCCAGGGCATATCGTTGTCTTCCAACAGCAGGGTTTCCGCAGAGCCCACCGTGGGGATGATAGGTCGGTTTTCGAACTCCGCTATTAATGCTTCTATTTTTGCCTGATCCATCGCCATCTCCTGTGAACACGTTAATTCTATAAAGCCTATCGGTGGCGCCGTAAAAACTCCATGACAAATCCGTCACCCGCGGCATTTGTGCGCCTTATTGTCGATATTGCGCGTCAACCTCCACACCCACTCGGGTATAATGGCAGCGCCGTAACCGGATGGAAGCCCCCGCGTGACAAGGACAGCCCTCGACCAGCTGGTCGACATACTTCGCCTGGAAAAACTCGATGAAAACCTCTATCGCGGTCAAAGTGAGGTGACCGACTGGGGCCGTGTGTACGGCGGCCAGGTTATCGGCCAGGCTCTATCTGCCGCCAAACAGCAGGTACCCGAGGATCGCGAGATCCACTCGCTGCATGCCTATTTTCTGCGCCCCGGCGACTCAGACCTTCCCATTATTTTTGAGGTGGAAAATACGCTCGACGCCGGCACTATTTCCAATCGTCGAATCAAGGCCATGCAGAAAGGCAACCCCATCTGTTTTATGACCAGCTCCTTTCAAGTGCCTCTGCCCGGCTTTGATCACGCTTCGACCATGCCCGAGGTGCCGGCACCGGAAACGCTGGAAACCGGCCTTGAATTGTTCCAGGACAACATACGCCGCACGCCAGAAGACTGGTTACCGAAATTTTCCGCCCTGAAGGCCATTGATTTTCGGCTAGTGGAAAAACAGAACATACTGCAACCACAACGAATGGCACCGCGGTGGCACCTCTGGATGCGAGCCAATGGCCAGCTGCCCAACGATCAGCGCATACATCAGTACGCCTTGGCATACGCCTCGGACTTTCTGTTTCTGGGCGCTGCCACCCAGCCCCACGAGGTATCGTTCTTTACCGAAGGGTTGCGCATGGCCACCATCGACCACAGCCTGTGGTTTCATCGCCCCTTTGATTTTAACGACTGGCTGCTCTATGCCATTGACAGTCCTAGCGCGTCTAACGGACGAGGTTTTGTGCGTGGCCAGATCTTCAATCGAGCCGGACAACTGGTTGCCAGCACCGCACAGGAAGGCATCATGCGCTTTAAGGCCACGAGCAGCGAAAACTCATAGTAACTCGGCCAGGGTGATGCCAACCAGATTGGCAATGGCGTAGCCAAACACACCGCACAGCAGTGCAGGCGTTACCAGATTGTGCCAACCCTTGGCCACCGCCATCGCCGCCGCAGTGGGCGGACTGAGAATACAGGCATTGGACGCCACCGCCAGCTCGGCGCCATTGAGCTTCAGCCAGCGCCCAAACAGTGACAGCAGTACTAGGTGAGTGGTGAGCAAAATACCGGTAAACAGCATGATTTGCGCACCTTCAGTGGCCGCCAGCACAAAATTGATCTGCACACCGATCACGGCGAAAAAGCAGTAAATCAGTATCTGGCCCACTTCATAGTGCCCATGCAGGCGCGCTGCCTGCCGTGGCGCCACAGTGGCGAACGTCACACTGAGCAGAGTAATCATTAGAAATTTTGCCGGCGGGTAATCCAGCAGACTGGCTGTCCACTCACTCAGCACACATATCATGGCACTCATGGCAAGCGACGCCCCCAGGCTGGCGGCCGTAATCGAGCGCCGCTCCGCCGCCATAGCGCCGACAGGCAGCGCCGCATCCCGAATCGGCTCAGGGCTGAACCAGCGCCATAGCCGAGGCATGCTTGGCAGCGTCAACAGCAGCGCCAGAAAAGGCACCGCAACGGCGAACACCGAGGCCACAGCCACGCCCATCATTGGGTCGCTCGCCATGTCCATGGCCACGGCCACAGACCCGGCATTGGCACTTCCACCAATAAAGCCCGCCGTAAGAATACCGACCCACACCCCTTCTTCAGCCCCCAGATTAACCAGTGGCAGTGCGATCAGCGCACCGACAACGGTCGCACTCGCAGCCCCCAGAAACGCGAGGATTACGCGCCCGGACTCACGCCAGATACGGCGCAAATCCGCCTGAAACAGCAACATGGGCAGCGACAGCGGCACAAAATCTCGCACCACCATCGTGTAGACATCAGCGCTGCGCGGCAACACATCCAGACCACTGAGCAAGGCGGGAAAGAGGATAATAAACAGCACACCAAACTGCCCGATTCGGGGCCGGGTTTCCATTGCCATACCCAACGCGACTATAACGAGCACAGCGGTAAGCACGGCAAAATCGTGGTCGGGCGAGATCAGAGACATGGTAAGCACAGCCTTTATTATGATTTTGGTCGAAGGTCGCGCCGTATTGTGAAGATTGGTGGCTGAAGCCGCAAGCAAACCCCAGAAATGATAAAGTGGGGAACACTCAGTCCAACGATGCTCGCTATGCCGCAACCACCCGTTTTCGACAACTCATACGCCCGTTTACCCGCGCAGTTCTTTCACCGCCAACATGCTGAGTCTGTGCCCGCCCCCAGCCTGATTCGAATCAACACGCCCTTGTGCACACAACTGGGAATCGACAAGACATGGCTGGAATCCAGCGCCGGACTGGATATGCTCAGCGGCCGCGCTTTTCCCGATAGCGCAGACCCTATTGCCACTGTCTACGCGGGCTTCCAATTCGGTTCCTGGAACCCCCAGCTCGGTGACGGCCGAGCCTTGCTGATTGGTGAAATCGTTGCCCCGGACGGGCATCGCTACGACATACAACTCAAAGGCTCGGGGCGTACCCCCTACTCCCGGGGCGGCGACGGTAAATCGCCACTGGGCCCGGTACTGCGCGAATACCTTGTGAGCGAGGCAATGCACGCGCTGGGTGTACCCACCAGCCGCGCGCTAGGCGCCGTCACCACCGGCGATACGGTTTATCGGGACAACGCGCTGCCCGGCGCCATTCTCACGCGGGTAGCGAGCAGTCATATTCGGGTGGGAACGGCACAATTCTTTGCCTCGCGCGATGACAGGCAGGCGCTCAGCGCGTTGTGCGATCATGTGATTGCGCGTCACTATCCGCATGCTGCCGATAGCGCCAATCCGGTGCAGGCCATGCTGAATGCCGTGATCGGCGCGCAGGCCAATCTGATTGCACAATGGCAGGGGCTTGGCTTTATTCACGGCGTAATGAATACCGACAATATGTTGTTGTGCGGTGAAACGATCGATTACGGCCCCTGCGCATTTATGGAAAGCTACGACCCCGCCACGGTGTTCAGCTCCATTGATCACGGCGGCCGCTACGCCTATGGCAATCAACCTCACATCGCGCACTGGAACCTGGCAGGCCTTGCGCAAGCCGTCTTGCCGCTGTTGCACACCGACGAAGACGAGGCGGTCAAGATCGCCCAGTCCGAAGTCAATGCATTTCCAGAGCGCTTTGTCGCCGCCTACCAAAAGGTACTGGCGAACAAGCTGGGGCTATCTGATTTCACTGACAGCGATGACGAACTATTAAAAGATTTCCTCACTCTGCTCAAACAGGAAAAGGCCGACTTCACCCTGGCCTTCCGTCGCCTGGCTGAACGCGCCAGTGGCCGTGAGCTTGTGAAAACACTGTGGGATTTCCCCTCCTCATTTAGTGATTGGCTGCAACGCTGGGATGAGCGTATCGCTCGGGACTCGCAGAGCAGCGAATCACGAGCCGCGCAGATGCAGCGCGCCAACCCACTGTATATTCCGCGCAACCACCGGGTAGAGGAAGCGATCAACGCGGCCTACAAAGGAGATTTTTCACCTTTCAACCAGTTGCTTGAGGTGATAGGACAGCCGTTTGACGACCGAGGAGAGTGGCTGGACTATGCGCGTCCGGCCGCGCCGGAAGAGGCTGTTTGCCAGACGTTTTGCGGAACGTAACTTTAACTTCTCTGATCAGTACGCTCTGATTGTAGAGTTGAGGTCTTGTTTACTCTAAGGCCTGTTTTGCCCAGCCGGGCGAGCGACCTTTTCCCTGCGCCTCTTGGCGCCTCAAAGGAGCCAGAGCGCCACTAGTCGTACAACCCTTTAATTATATCTTCGCAAACAAAAAAGGCCCTCATGTGAGGGCCTTTGAGTCATCTGCGAGCAGGCAAGTCTTAGTCCTCACACTGCGCATCATAAGACTCTGCGTCCATAAGATTCTCCAGCTCACCCAGCTCTTCCGGCTGAAGACGGAAAAACCAGCCATCGTCGTAGGGTGATGCGTTAATCACTTCGGGCGATTCTTCCAGAGCTTCATTGATGGCAATTACTTCTCCACTCACTGGCGCATAGATATCTGAAGCAGCCTTAACAGACTCCACCACGCCGATCTCTTCCCCGGCACTGTATGTCGCACCGACTTCCGGCAGTTCGACAAACACCACATCACCCAGTGCATCCTGAGCGTGCTCGGTGATACCCACAGTAATGGTGCCGTCGGCCTCAAGGCGTGCCCACTCGTGGCTGCTGGCGTATTTCAGTTCGCTGGGCGAGTTGCTCATGGTATTTTCCCGGTCATCGCAAAAATGCGCATTCTACCGCCGCTGTTCACAAATAAAAACTGTGCGCGGCTGAATAGCGGCTATTTCACCGTGCGTTTGATGCTGATGATCACGGGCACCAGCCCCAACAGTACGATGGTAAGGGCTGGCAACGCGGCGCGCTGCCACTCACCTTCCGAGGTCATTTCGTAAATCCTCACCGCGAGCGTATCCCAGCCATAAGGCCGCAACAGCAGCGTAGCCGGCATCTCCTTAATAACGTCGACAAACACCAGAATGGCAGCCGTCAGCAGTCCTGGGCGCAGCATCGGCAGATAGATGCGCCACAAAACCTCCAGCGGGGTTGCACCAAGGGTCCGCGCCGCATCGGGAATCGAGGGCTTGATGCGCAACAGCGCTGCATCAATCGGACCGCTGGCCACGGCCAGAAAACGAATCCAGTACGCCGCAAGAAGGGCCATCACGGTTCCCACCAGCAGGGAACGATTTTCGAGACCCAGCCAATCCTGCAACGGAAACAGCAACTGCTTTTCAATGGCGGTAAAAGAAATCACTACACCCACAGCCAACACCGAACCGGGCAGAGCATACCCGAGCTGAGCCAGGTCAAAAAATGCGCGCTGCCTAACCGTCGAGCGCCAGCGGGTAAAGGACAGCAGGGCAGCAATCGCTACGGTGATGACGGCAGCCTGCAGGGCCAGTGACAGGGAGTGCCACAGCAACGCCATAAAGCGCGCATCTATTTGCGCCCGACCAACCTCAAAGGCCCAAACCAGCATCTGCGCCACCGGCAGGAAAAAAGCGATCGTCAACACTAGCGCGCAGTAGGCCGCAACCAGCCACCCCAGCAGTGGCGTCAGCGTATGGCGAAAGTGATGATGTAGCTGACCACCCTGCACGTAGCGACGCTTACCGCGCAGACGCTTTTCAGCAAACAGGGTCAGCGCCACAAACAGCAGCAGCAACGACGCCAACTGCGCCGCTGCCTGCAAACTGAAAAACCCAAACCAGGCTTTGTAGATTGCCGTGGTAAACGTGTCGTAATTGAAAACCGCTACGGTGCCGAAGTCCGCCAGAGTTTCCATCAGCGCCAGTGACACGCCGGCAATAATCGCAGGCCGAGCCATCGGCAGTGCCACGCGAAAAAAGGCGCCCCACGCACTCACACCCAGACTGCGCGCCGCCTCGATGGTATCACTGCTTTGCGACAGGAAGGCGCTGCGCGCCAGCATGTAGACGTAGGGATACAACACAAGCGCCAGCACGAGTATGACCACCACCTCGTGGCGAACATCCACCAGTGGCAGGCCCATTTCCCGCGACAAAAACGTTTGCAACGGGCCACTGAAATCAAACAGCCCCAACACCACAAAGGCCAGCACATAGGCGGGCACGGCCATCGGCAGCATCAGTAACCATTCGAATTTTGCGCGCCCGGGAAACTCACACATCACTACCAGCCAGGCGAGGCTGATACCCAGCAACGACACCGTGAGCCCCACCCCCACCAGCAGCACCAGGGTGTTGCGCAACAGCCCCGAGAGCTGCGTGGCGATCAGGTGCTGCCATATCTCGGTCTGATCAGAGCCCCAGCTGAAGACCACCACAAGAATGGGCGCCAGCACAGCCAGCACAGCTATCGAAGCGGTAATCCGCGACAGGGGGCGCAGGCTTCGCTGGCCCGCACTGATCAAAGCGGCTGCCTGCACTAGCGGTAGCCAGCGCGATCCATCAACCGAATGGCAGCACCCTGCAAACGACCCGCTTCGGCAATGGGGATATCATCACCCTTGAATTCACCCCAACGCTTAAGCGGCTCGGGCAAACTCACTAAGGGATTGACCGGGTATTCCTGGTTCAGCAGGGCCAACTGCAATTGGGCATCCGTGCCAGACAGCCACTCCAGCAGCTGCTTTGCTTCAGCAACGTGCTTGCTGGCCTTGGTGACTCCCGCGCCCGAAATATTCAGGTGTACGCCACGACCGTCCGCCCCCTCACCGTTCTGGTTAGGCCAGAACATGGTGACCGGCAATGCCGGGTCTTCGGCGACCATTCGCGCCAGATAGTAAGTATTCACAATACCGACATCGCACTGCCCCGCAGCAATGGCTTCCACCACTTTGTTGTCGTTGGAAAAGGGCGGCACAGCCAAATTATTCACCCAGCCACCAACAACACTTTCGGTTGCTTCTTCACCCCGTGCCACGATCATGGTGGCGACCAGCGACTGGTTATAGACCTTTTTCGATGTGCGCAGGCACAGACGGCCCGACCATTGCTCATCGGCCAGCGCCTCGTAGGTACTCAGCTCAGAAGGATTAACCCGCTCGGTGGAGTAGACAATGGTGCGCGCACGAATGCTCAATCCAAACCACCGGTTTTGCGCATCGCGCAGTGCGGCGGGAATATTAGTACTGAGAATGTCGGAGCCGATCGGCTGCAGCACACCGGCCTGCGCCGCCTGCCAGAGGTTGCCCGCATCCACCGTAATCAGCAAGTCGGCACGGCTTCGCTCACCCTCGGCTTCCAACCTGGCCAGCAACGGCCCCGCTGCATCCGTCACATAACGGATGGGGATGCCGGTCTGCGCTGTAAAGCGGTCAAAGAGGGGTTTGATCAGATGTTCCTTGCGGGCGGTGTAAACCACTAGGCCCTCATCTGCCTTCTGGCTACCCGGCCCTTCGCCGCAAGCAGCGAGCAGCACAACCAATCCGAGCACAAGCAGGGAACGCATGAACATCTCCTTGGGGAAACAAAGCACAGAATGATAATTATTATCATTTCAGATAACAATGCTTTCCGCTACCGCCGGCAAGATTTGTCGGTTTTAGAAACCCATCGCCTTGCGGATCAATTGCCGTTTGACTGGTGCCGCCTGATTGACCAGGTGCATGCCTGTGTTGCGGAGCCAGCGCACTGGTAGAGCGGTTTCGCCAAACAGGCGTTTGAAACCATCCATCGCTGCCATCATAGCCAGATTGTCACCTTTGCGACGACGCTGGTAGCGCCTGAGCACCCGCAGCGATCCCGGCGCCTCACCACGCTCAAGCGCCCGCTGGATTTCTTGCTGCAGCACATCAGCATCCTTGAAGCCGAGATTAATGCCCTGCCCCGCCAATGGGTGAATGCTGTGCGCGGCATCGCCAATCAATGCCAGTCCGGGCTTAATATAATTCACGGCATGTCGCTGGCGCAGGGGAAAGCAAAATCGACGGCTGACCGCCTCCACACAACCCAGTCGCTGCTCGAATGCCTCCGCCAGCGCGCTTTTGAAGCCGTCATCATCCAGCGCCATTAATTGATCTGCGTAATCGCTGTCGGCAGACCAGACAATAGAGCAGTAGCGATCGGCCGCATCGCTCGCCGCCAGCGGCAGAAACGCCAGCGGGCCGGTAGGCAGGAAACGCTGCCAAGCCGTATAGGCGTGACTGCGCTCCATCTTTACCGTAACCACCAGTGCTTTCTGGTCGTAACTCCACTCTCGGGTGGCAAAATCTGCCCATTGTCGAATACGTGAATTCGCGCCATCGGCGGCGATCAGAAGCCCGGCCTGAATCCGGTCGCCATTATCTAGTTCCAGAGCTGCTTCACCACCGGCATAGTGCAGTGCTGCCACCGGAGAGTTTTCAAACACCCGGATATTGGCGGCGCCATCCACCTGCTCGGCGAGCGCCGCGGTTAACAGGCGGTTTTCTACAATATGTCCAAGATCGTCGGCATTCACTTCCGCTGCATCAAAGTGAACTTCACCGGTACCTTCGGCGTCCCAAACATCCATATCCGTGTAATGGCAGATACGCGATTGTGCGATGGCCTCCCATACGCCGAGGCGTGCCAGCCACTGCTGGCTAAACGCTGTAATCGCGCTGACTCGCGGATCGTAATCGTCAACACCTTCACCCAGCGCCGGCCAATCACTGACAACAGAACCAGCTTCCACCAGCGCCACTTTCAGCGGCAGCTCAGCAAGCCCGGCAGCCATGCCGAGACCAGCCAGCCCACCACCCACAATGACAACGTCAAATTGTCGCGTTCGACTCACGGTGTTGCCCTCTGTCGTTTTTCTGAGCCCCGGGCATTGCCCGGGGCCAATCCCGCTGCCTGCGCCACAAACCGCTGTTTGAGCCCCGGCATAACATCCAGCGCCAGCAGGCCGAGGTTACGCCCCAAACTGAACACGGGATTGGATTGGGCAAACAGATTGGGCAGCTGATGTGAAAACTCAATGGTGGCGCGCTGGTCATTGTCCTGCTGATGCAGGTAATCGCGCAAAAAGGGCAATTCGCCAATACGCTGCACATCCGCTGCCGCCACCTGTTGAGCCAGACGCACCAGATCACGCAACGCCAGATTGAAACCCTGCCCGGCAACCGGATGCAGTGCGTGCGCCGCATTGCCAACCACGACGACATTGGGCCGCACCTGCTCCTCCGCTTCAACTAGCTGCAGCGGAAACGAAGCGCGTTCGCCGCAGCGCAACAGGCGTCCCTGTCGGTAACCAAAACGCTCCTGGAGTGTTCGCAAAAACACGGCCTCATCCGCAGCCATCAGCGACTCAGCCTCGGCCGGTGACAACGTCCAGACCAGTGCCGCACGCGGTTGGCGCTCTTCACTGTCGGACAGTGGCAGCAACGCCAGTGGCCCCGCATCGGTAAAGCGTTCATAGGCAATGCCATCGTGCGGCTTTTCAAACGTAACATTGGCGATAACGGCCGATTGCCCATAGTCATTTGTATGGCTGGCAATGCCCAGCGCGTCGCGCAACCCCGATTGGGCACCGTCGGCTACCGCCAGCAATCGGCAGCGCGCGTCGCGGGTGTCGCCGTCGCGGGCTTGCAGTGTCAGCTGGGCAAAATCGCCGTTCTGAACAACGGCCGCTACACTCGCTGGCGACAGACACGTTACGCCCTCCGCCGAGTGCAAGGCATCGAGCAAAACGCTACCGAGCCAGGCATTTTCGACAACATAGCCCAGCGCAGGCCAACCCTGCTCATGAGCGTCCATCAGCGTGGAGCCAATGTGACCACGGTCAGAGACATGAATTTTTTCGATGGTGGTCAGGTGCTCCGACAGGCTTCCCCACACACCAATACTTTCCAATATCTGGCGACTGCCGTAGGACAACGCCGTTGACCGCGCGTCGAAACTGGGGCGATACACCGGGCCGCTACCTGCTTTGGGAAACGGAAAGCTCTCCACCAGCAGAACCGACAGCCGACCTTCACTGTAACGGCTCAGGGCCAGCGCCAGACTGGCGCCCACCATGCCGCCACCGGCAATCACCACGTCGTAATCAATCGCCGGACTGTTCATCGGTCAGGCGGCCTCTGTCATCAGGGCTTCGATTTCTGCGACGGTTTTCGGCACACCAGCGGTAAGCACCTCGCAGCCCTCTTTGGTAACCACCACATCGTCCTCAATGCGAATACCAATACCGCGCCAGCGCTCCTCCACTTTATCGTTAGATGGGGCAACATAAATGCCGGGCTCTACCGTCATGACCATACCCGGCTCCAGCAGACGCCATTCATCGCCCACTTTGTAGTCGCCCACATCGTGCACGTCCAACCCCAGCCAGTGACCCGCGCGGTGCATGTAAAAATCCCGATAGGCTTCTTTTTCTATCAGGTCGCCCACCTTACCTTTAAGCAAACCCAGCCTTACCAAACCTTCAGTGATTACCCGCACCGTTTCATCGTGCGGCTGATTCCAATGATTGCCCGGTTTAATCACTTCGATCGCAGCCAATTGCGCTTCAAGAACGATGTCATACAGCTGGCGCTGTTCATCACTGAAGCGGCCAGAAGCGGGGAAAGTGCGGGTAATATCGGCCGCATAACCTTCAAATTCACAACCGGCGTCAATCAGAATCAAATCGCCGTCGCGAATCTGGCTTTCGTTTTCCACGTAGTGCAATACGCAACCGTTAGCCCCGGCTCCGACAATAGAGTTATAGGCGGGAAAACGCGCACCGTGATTGGCAAATTCATGCAGAATTTCAGCTTCGAGCTGGTACTCGTACATACCCGGCTTGCAGATCTGCATTGCCCGCACATGCGCCCCTGCGCTGATTTCACCCGCGCGTTTCATCACGCGCTGCTCGGCGGCGCTTTTATACAGGCGCATGTCGTGAAGAAAATGGTCCAGGTCAATAAACTCACCTGGGGGGTGGGCGCCCGTTCGCGCCTTGGCACGTATCGCATTCACCCACTGCATCAGGTGCTGATCGAAATCAGCGTGCCGCCCCATGGCGTAGTACACGCGATCACGCCCTTCCAGCAGCCCCGGCAGAATGTCGTCGATATCACCCACGGGAAATGCATCGTCGGCACCAAAGTTTTTACAAACACCCTCAGGGCCCTGCCGGTAGCCGTGCCACAATTCCATGGCTGGATCGCGGTCGCGGCAGAACATCACATATTCGCCATGTTCGCGGCCAGGCAGCAGCACCATCACCGCGTCGGGCTCATTAAAGCCACTGAGGTAATAAAAGTCGCTGTCCTGACGAAAAGGGTATTCGGTATCGCGGCTGCGTGTTTTCTCAACCGCACCGGGAATGATGGCAATGCTGTTGGGCTCCATCATCGACATCAGCTTGCTGCGGCGACGGGCGAATTCCTGCTTGGTAACCTTCATGCTTTCACTACAGTTGCGCACGGAGCTGGCAGATTACCAAAAAAGCGGCATTAATGAAGCTGCTTTGGCGCGGGGTGATCGCCAGTTAGCGCCGACTGACTGCAACATTCCACAAACAGCGAGACTGTGGCCATTTCCAGATAGGACACCAGCTCCCGGAATTGATCCTCAGCTTCAGCTCCCGCCTCGTCGTCGAGCCCGGCCTGAGAAATCGACGCCATGTCATTGAGTATTTCGGAAACCGCCGCACTGTATTGCTGCTTACCTTCCTTCTGCTCGCGCACCTTGCCCGCCATGGCAAAGCCAGTGAGAAAGCCCTGACACCAGCTGCCCACCGACGCCACCCGCTGCCCCAAATCTACCTCGTCGCCGGGCAGAAGCAAACTGGTGGCGTGAATATCGGCGCCCAGCTGCTCTGAGGCCGCCTGATAGACCTGCATCAGCACCGCCCAATCGTCGTCGGGAAACGCGTCGCAATCCAGCAATTGCGCTACTTGCTCGCGCAGGGTTTTCTCCTCGATGCGCTGACCAATCACCAATTGCCCCAATAGAAAGCCGTGCAGCTCCGATGGGGGGTACAACGCCCCCAGCCGCAAAAAGATATCTGCAATCTCGTCGTGATCAGGTAGTTTTGCCGCCATGCCGTTTCTCTGCGTTCATAAAACGCGCATGGTAACGCCCCCACCGCCCAATTGCGATTGCCCGACGCTAGCCGACTGAAACAATGGAGGTTTTTAGCAAATTCTTAAATCATGCTGGCAGGCTTTTGAATTACCGCACTATTTAGCCAATTGACCCCCCCCTCCAGCGGCTCTAGACTAAGAACTTCAACTACCCTCAATCTCAACAGCGCCGGCGGGGACAACAACGTGGCAGAACTCACCATCAAGTCGGTTGAACGAAAGATCGACGAGCTGATCAAGCTCTGCGAAGCGTTGAACCGCGAGAACCAAACCCTGAAAGCCGATGCCGAAGCTTGGCAACACGAAAGGGAGGTTCTACTGGAAAAAACCAATGCAGCCCGCAACAAGGTTGAATCCATGATTCAGCGATTGCGCGCTCTGGAGCAGGAATCATGAGCCACAATACGGTTGTCGTCCGCATTATGGACAAGGAGTATCAGGTAACCTGCCCGCCCGGCCAGGAAGCCGGCCTTCATCAAGCCGCTGCCAACCTGGACAAACAGATGCGCGAGGTTCGCAACAGCGGAAAGATTCTCGGTACCGAGCGCATTGCCGTGATGGTCGCCCTAAACGCCACCTACGAACTACTCAATGGCAGCGGCGAGCCCAGCAAAGCCGATCAGGACGGGATCAAGCGCGTAAATGACAAAGTGGACGACGCTCTGCACCGCCTGCGCCAACTGGAAATCTAGAACACCCTAACGAAAGCTCCGCAAAATATTCAGCAGATCCGGCAGTAATTGCACATAGGTACCCGCGTAGGCGGCTAGCGTGTAGTGATCTGCCCCTGGCGACTGCAGTTGCGCCTGCACTTCATCAATCAGATTACCCAGCACCCGCTCGGCCCTAAACCGGTTGATTCCGCACTCCACTAGCGGCGCCACCACGGGCGTCAGAAACAGCAGTGTTGCCAGACCTGCCAGACCGCCACTGACTGACACCCAGCCCGGCACGCCAAACCACTTCGCCCACAATCCGGCGAAAAAGCTTTGTTGCGAGAGATAGAGAGACGATGCTGCACTGGCGCCCAGCAAGCCCGCACTGCCAAAAGCAATTTTGTCGCTGGCCAGACGCCCCGCCAACCCCAGTGTCAGAAACAGCAGTACATCGCGACTCCCTTCGTGATCCACTGCCAGGCGCGCCATGGCCTGTCGCACCCGCGTTTCCATCTCCGCTGGCGAATAGCGGCTCAGCAACACCTCCACTTCTGCCTGCTGCTGCGGGTCGAGTCCCGGATGTTGCCCGAGATGTCGTAACAACGCCTGCTCCAACTCAGCCAACTGCAACAACTCACTGGCCACCACCCCCGCCAACGCCAGTTCTTTGGCACTGTAGTGATGCTGCAGTTCAAGTCGACGCCCACCCAGACGCCGCAGGGCGCGCCAAGTAAACCGGGGAATTGTGGCCAGATCACGTGGAATATCAGCGCGGTTCTGCCAATGCCGTCGCGCAACCCCGCGCAGCGAATGAAAATGTCGCTCGCACACCATTGGCAGGCGCTTTCTGGCCGCGGCAAAGTGATCCTCGAGCAAGGCATTGAGCTGGGCGCTCCACGCCCGAACAAGGGGGCCATGGGAAGCAGTGTCTGCAGTCATTGATGGCGTTATTTCGTCAAATTGCAGCCCGCCCCGAGAACAGGCTAGACTGGGTGAAAATATTCAGAGAACACATTCGATGGCCAATACTATACATCACCGCACCTGCAACCTGTGTGAAGCGATATGCGGTCTCGAGATTGAGCACGACGGCCAGCAGATTATCAGCATCAAGGGCGATAAAAACGATCCCTTCAGTCGCGGTCACATCTGCCCTAAAGCGGTTGCACTGCAAGACATCCACGAAGACCCGGATCGGCTACGCCAACCCATTAAAAAAGTGGACGGGCAGTGGCAAAAAATCAGCTGGAAAGAAGCACTCGACGAAGTTGCCACCAAGCTGCGTGCAACCCAGCAGGCCCACGGCAACGACAGCGTTGGCGTGTATCTGGGAAACCCCAATGTACACAACACAGGCTCTATGCTGTTCAGCCGCCACCTGCTGCGCGCCCTGAAAACCCGCAACAAGTTTTCCGCTACGTCTGTTGACCAGCTGCCCCATCACTTAATTGCTCTCAAACTGTTTGGTCACCAATTTCAGATACCAGTTCCCGATATCGACCGCTGCGATCACTTTCTGATGATCGGCGCCAATCCGATGGCCTCCAATGGCAGCATCATGACCGTGCCTGATGTGCGCCACCGCCTAAAAGCCATCAAGGAAAAAGGTGGCAAACTGGTGGTCATTGATCCGCGCCGCTCCGAAACCGCAGAGGTCGCCAACGAACACGTATTTATCCGACCCGGTACCGATGCTCTGCTGCTCTCGGCCATGATCCAGGAGATGTATGCCGCAAACCTGGTGTCGAAGCACCGTTTGCACGAAGCTACCGATGGACTCGACGGACTGGCGACCCGCTTTGCCGCCTTTACCCCGGAAGCCGTCGCCGACAGCACCGGCATCAGCGCCGCCGACATTCGCCGCCTAACCCATGAATTCTGCGCGGCTGAGAACCCGGTAATTTACGGACGCATGGGCGTATCAGTACAGGCTTTTGGCACACTGAGCCAATATCTGATTATGCTGATTAATATTCTGCGCGGACGCCTGGATGAACCCGGCGGGTTGATGTTGACCACACCTGCCGTAGATACGCTAGCCATTACCGGTCCCGGGCACTTTGATCGCAGCCGCAGCCGTGTGCGCCAACTGCCCTCCTTTACTGGTGAGTATCCGGTGGCCGCACTAGCCGAAGAGATTCTCACCCCCGGCGACGGCCAGATACGCGCCCTACTGACCATTGCCGGCAATCCGATATTGTCGACACCCAACGGCCGCCAGCTGGACAAGGCCTTTGGACAACTCGACTTTATGGTCAGCATCGATTTTTACCTGAACGAAACCACTCAGCACGCTGATATTATTCTGCCCCCTGTAAGCCCGCTTGAGAGGGAACACTACGATGTTATCTTTCACATGCTAGCGGTACGTAACAGCAGCCGCTATGCCGACGCGCTGTTTGAAAAGGACAAAAATGCCCGCCACGACTGGGAAATTTTTCTGGACCTGACAGAACGTCTCGCCCCAGCCAAAACTCCGGCACAGTGGCTGCAAAATCGCAGCCGCCGATTGATGAGCCCAAAGCGCACTCTGAATTACCTGCTCAAACGCGGCCCCTACAAACTGTCACTCAAAGCCTTGCGCGACACTCCACAGGGCATTGATCTGGGGCCACTCAAGCCACAGCTACCTCAGGCGCTGAGCCACAAAGACAAACGTATTCACCTGGAAACGGAATTTTTCCTTCCCGACCTGCAGCGTCTTGAAAACGTCTTACAGGAAAACCACGACCCTGCCGATTCCATGCTGCTGATTGGCCGACGCCACGTGCGCAGCAACAATTCCTGGCTGCACAACAGCCGGCGCCTGGTCAAAGGCAAGGACCGTTGTACTGCGCAAATTCATCCGAAAGACGCCGCTCGCATGGGGCTGGACAACGGCCACCCAGTGCGCATTACCTCTCGCGTGGGCTCTATTGTATTGCCCGCTGAAATCACTGACTCAATGATGCCCGGTGTTATCAGCGTGCCGCACGGTTGGGGACACAAGCGTGACGGCGTAGAACTCAGCATTGCCAAAGAGCACGCTGGCGTGAGCGTCAACGATTTAACCGACGAAACGTCACTGGATGCGTTGTCGGGCAATGCAGCACTGAACGGGTTACCTGTGGCACTGAGCCTGGCGAGCTAATCAGTTCAACGGCACACCGGAAAGCCATGGGTGAGCGACATACAAGCCGGCAAAAACCGCCAACCCAATAACCAACGACACGACTGTTTTACCGGCGCCAAAAGGCGCCGGCTTTTGCCATGGCCCCGCCGTCAGGTTGATCAGCGCCATTTCACCAACTGCCCAAATGGCCAACCCACCAAACAGCACCAGCGAACGAAGATCGCCGTTTGACAGCAAGTGCGCGGCCGACCAGAGCACTACACTAGTGAGCTGGGGGTGACGCATTACCCGTTTGATATCGGTGGGCGCATTCGCAGCGACAAAAAGACTGGCTGCGACTGCCATCAACACCAGCGAGACTGGCCGGGCCCAGTCAAAAACGTATAGCGGAGCACCCGCACCAAGGTCTTTCCAGCCCAACACTAGACAATAAATACCGCCGAGCATCGCCAATGAGAAAACACCCATATAAGGCCAGCGACCCAGACGATCAATCAAGGTTTGCCGCACCCCCGGTGCCAATCGAATAGAAAAGTGCACCGAAGCCCAGATTAACAACCCCAGCAGAAGCAGCTCCATGCCTGTTCCCCACTTATTTTTGCTAGCAACCATAGCTCAGCGTGGCCTGGCAGCGCCAGCCACAGCTAAACCTTATTTCACTATACGACCGTAGAGCTTGTTGCTAAGCTCAAGCAAAATAATCAAAACACCCACGGAGGCTCCCGATGGATGAACACCGCCCCACCCCGCTAGTAGAAGATATTGACGGGACTCGCCGCAAACTGGAAACCTGGTTTCAGAAACGCCTGCACAGCGATGGCCCGGTGAACATTCCCGAATTGAAAATCCCCGAAGCCACCGGCATGTCCAACGTTACTCTGCTGTTCGATATTCACTATGAAAAAAATGGCCAGGTTCAAACCGAAGCCTGTGTCGGGCGCCTCACCCCTGAAATTGAAAAGCCCGTCTTCCCGGAATACGACCTCTCCATCCAGTACAAGGCGATGGAACTGGTGGGGCAGCACACGGATATCCCGGCGCCGGGTCTGCTGGGCCTAGAACTCGACACATCGGTACTCGGTACCGGCTTTTACATCATGAAAAAAGCCGACGGCCGGGTGCCACCTGACATGCCTCCCTACAGCATGGATGGCTGGATGCTGAACGACATTGGCCCAGCCGAACGGGAGAGCCTTTGGAACGCAGGCATCGATACCATGGCCAACCTGCACCGCCAGTGTCGCGATTACAAAGCCCTCGGTTTTGGCTTTTTGGAGCGCCCCGAGCTGGGCAGCAACCCCCTGCAACAACAACTGACTTACTGGAGCAACTACGCGCAGTGGGCACTCGATGGGCGCGCCCATCCAATCTGTGACCCTGTTATGCAGTGGCTTAAAGACAACGCTCCCAGCAACGAAGAATTCGGCCTGAGCTGGGGCGATTCGCGCATCGGCAACATGCTGTTTGCTTACGATTGCAAAAGTGTAACCGCTGTTCTCGACTGGGAAATGATCACCCTAGGCAACCCACTGCAGGATCTCGCCTGGTGGAACTTCCTCGACTATTTTTTCTCGGACGGCCTAGGCATTCCACGACTGGACGGCCTGCCCAGCTACGAAGACTCCGTTGCGCGCTGGGAAAAAGGCTCCGGTTTTAGCGGTGAGCACTACCACTATTACTGGGTATTTGCCGCCATGCGCTACGGCTACATCATGAGCCGCATCATGGCCGCCCAGGGCCAGGACGACCAGATTGAAGAAAACTTTGCTACCGCGATACTGAAAAAAGTAGCCGCAACTCTGTAATTCAAAATCGTTAAGGCCTGCCCGGCAGGCAAACGAACACCGGGCAGGAATCCGTCCGCAAGCGCGCTATGGCATGACAGATTTCTACCCCCACATCATCCCTATGAAGCACCTGAATCACTCGGCACGGGTAACGCACTTAAACCAGCACTAAAACACACTAGGGCACAAGGTCTGAATGCCGATAATTTTCGATCTCCATGGTCCAGTCATAATCAAGAAACCTAATTTTGGGTTGGGTCCCCTCCGGCAACACCCCATAGCGCACCAGCATTGCACGCTGATCATCCGTCGACCCAAAATCTGCTTTGAACCAGTTCAGCAACGCTGGCACATAAACGCGATTTTTATCCGATTCAAAGCGCACCTCCTTCTGCAGATAGTAGCGACTATTATCATCCAATTGCCGATCCAGCCCTTGGGCTTGATAGACCATCACAGGCGGGCAGCTTCTCGCGCCGCAGTTCAGTGCAAAGTGAATACGATAATCCACCTCAGTTACCGCAAACTGACGAATAAAGGGCTTGCGGAAACTTAGGTTGCGGATAAAGCCCAGAGAAAACCCGACCGCCCCGCGGCGTAACACCCCGTGCTCAATATCGTCCATGCTCACCGTAAATCCGGCAATCGCAATCTGCTCCTTGCCGAAAAATGCACTGCGATCCTGCTGATAAAGGCTAGGGTCTGTTTTCAGAAGATACTGAGTAAAACCGTTATAAATATTCAGCCAGAATGCTAGCTGCTTCTGCTGGCTATCGAGTTCGCTTTCCAGAGAATCGGGATCAATCCCTTTAAGCAATGACAAATGCACGTCGACGGGCAAATCGTGAATCACCCGATCAACAAAATTGGCTGCCAGAATTCCTGCTGGCTGATCAGCGAGTGTCGCCTGATCTACTTCAACCGAACGCGGCACCGCCATCGCCATACTCCAAGCAAACAAGACCATCAGGCCCACAACCAGATGTTTCATCTCACATCCTCTCGCAAAACTCTAGAAGTCATACGCTGTTCCTGCGGCGACCGATTTGTAAACAACCGCGCCCGTGGATTTAGCATAGTAAATTCAACGGGTTCGCATCGAAAATTTTTAACCCGCACGCTAAGCACTATACTCAAAGTACAACTACTCAATAGTATCTGAGGTAAGCCTATGGATTCCCAGTTCCGCCGCAAGTACCAACGCTCACAGATGGCCGTGGTGCTGAGTCTGGCATTCGCGCTGGCTGGGTTTAGCTACAACGTTTGGCGCATGGAGGTTTCCGAGAGCAACAATACCACGCGAACTGCGTGCTTCGAGATACTGATGAATTTATCGAAATTGGAGCAGCTTGTTTATGCCGCGCATTACGACCGCGACGAAAGCGAAGGCAATCCAAGAAAAGGCTGGGTTTTGGTTGGCCTGATTGCAGACCTGAGCGAGCTTACAGACACAGACGTGAGAGAGGAAACCGTAAACTTGAAGGCCGCCTGGAGCGCCAATTGGAGCAATCTCGCCACTGACAGGCCTGCTGCCGACAATGTCGTCAATGCCATTGATGCTGTTAGAAACAAAATCAAAGTGTTGCTGCGTTCTCTGAATTAACGCGACAGGCTGTACCATATATCATAGACATTCACCTGACATTTACAGCGCCTACTGGATTCCATGCGAAAAACCGACAAGAAACGCGACAATGCAATTCGTCTGGCTCTAACCGATGCGTGCGAACAAGCTCTTGAACAAATTCCGGGGTTTAAGTGGCTGACTCATTACGTCGATTACCAACGCTTCCCGCAGTCACTAAAGGTCGTCTGCATATTCGAGTCACAAAGCGCCCTGCTGGCC
>NZ_JBVBUV010000064.1:0-20965 GCF_057445395.1 Litorivivens sp. | reverse complement strand
ATATGTTTGACTGAAAAGTGAATTTTGCATTAATGACAAAAGACGTGGATGCAGCCACAAGAAATCCGAAGAGATTACTTAAGGCTTGGGAGTTGGTTAGTTGCAGGGCGCCAAAAAATATGAGCCAGTGAATTAAGGTGTTACCGCATCCTACTAAGGTGTATCGAAAAAATCTTTTCATGAAGAATCAGGCTGTTACGGTGTCGGCTGGGTGGACATGATAGGGCGGCTCCTATCGCGGCTGCAAGAATTCCAAGGTTAGCCTATTGGCCTACAGTGGATATGGTGCTCCGATGCCCGCATTTGGCGGCAGATCGTGTGCAGTCAGCGGCGCGGCGGGTTTAGGTTAATAATTTGGGGGCGCCCCTAAAATCAGGGTCTTTGCGTTTGGTCGTAAGTCATTGATTTGAAGTGGTGCCCAGAGGCGGAATCGAACCACCGACACGGGGATTTTCAATCCCCTGCTCTACCGACTGAGCTATCTGGGCATATCGCTGAGAAGTTCTTATGGGCTTGCTGAACTTGCGAAGGCGCGTATTAAACCTGTTCAGGTTTGCCGAGTCAAGGGGCCTTACTCACTTGGTGGTACATAACCTTCGGCTTTGTCGAAATCTTCGCCAGACAGAAACTTTTCCATCTCCGACTGCAGGTATTTGCGCGATTCCGGGTCCATCATCGACAGCTGTTTCTCATTGATCAGCATGGTTTGATGGGCCTGCCATTCGTCCCAAGCTTTTTT
Source organism: Litorivivens sp. (assembly GCF_057445395.1). Lineage (NCBI taxonomy): Bacteria > Pseudomonadati > Pseudomonadota > Gammaproteobacteria > Litorivivens > Litorivivens sp. The sequence goes on along the minus strand of NZ_JBVBUV010000064.1, from coordinate 20,226 downwards.
AGAGACATTGTCGAAGATGTCCTGTCCGCGTGCGCCAGGGAAGGGTGGGTTGGAAAGGCCATCGAGTTCTTGCTGGTATTTACGGCAGAATACTTTGCGTGTCATAGGGTCACTGTGTTGGGGTTATTTTTTGATCAGCTGCTTTAGCAACTTTTGCACTGGGGCGGCGAGGCCGACTTCCGGTGTCGAGGGGCCGTTATACCAGAGCAGCCGGTTGTCTTCCATTATCTGGGTGGGAGTCGCCTTGAGCTTGATGTGGATAGGGTGAATATCCAGATGGTAGTGGCTGAACGTATGGCGAACCACGGCTTTGGCGGTGGTTTTCCCGCTAACGCCAAAGCGTTGCAGGGCGACATCTTCCGCCGGATCTTCAACGGGAACCTCCGGAAAGCTCCACAGGCCGCCCCATATCCCACGATTGGGGCGCAGCTCTAATAGAATCTGCTGCTTGGGTGCTTCTATCATCAGCATCTGCACCGCTTTCACCGGTATCGCCTTTTTCGGCTTTTTGCCGGGGTATTCACTCTGGGTGCCGGTTTTAAAGGCCGTGCAGTCTTTGTTGACCGGGCACTCCCCGCAGCGGGGTTTGCTGCGCGTACACACCGTGGCGCCCAAATCCATGATGGCTTGGGTGTAAGCGGCGGGCCGTTTGTTCGGGGTTGTGTCCTCGCTGGCCTGCCACAGGGCATTGAGGGTGGCGGCTTCGCCGGCCCAGCCGGCAATGGCCTGGTGGCGGGCAAGTACCCGTTTTACGTTGCCGTCGAGTATTGGCGCGCGCTTGCGGTAGGCGATGGATATGATGGCGCCTGCAGTGGAGCGACCTACGCCGGGCAGTTTTTCCATGTCTTCGACGGTTTTCGGGAACTCGCCGCCTAGTTCGTCCACCACGTAGTTGGCGGCCTTGTGCAGGTTGCGGGCGCGAGCGTAGTAGCCCAACCCGGCCCAGTGGTGCAACACCTGATCTATGGGGGCTCTGGCCAGGCGCTGCACTGTGGGGAAACTTTTCATAAAAGCCAGGTAGTACGGTATCACCGTGTTGACCTGGGTTTGCTGCAGCATGATTTCAGACACCCACACCCGGTAGGCAGAAATATCCTGCTGCCACGGAAGGTCCTTGCGACCATGCTTGTCGAACCAGAGTAGCAGGCGGTCTGCAAAAGAGGGCGTTACGGCTGCCATTGATAGATTGTCTTGTCCTGATGGGCGGTGTTCCGTGAAAAACCAAGCTCAGTAAACAGCGCCGTCAACTCGCTATTGTCGGTCAGATCCACTTGCACGGGGCGAGTGATGGCGAGCTTTTTCAGCATACTGTTGAGCGTTTGGCGGGCGACGCCCCGGCGACGGGTAATGGCGCGCACCTGAAGTTTTTCCAGCTGCCAGTGGTCGCCTTCGTCTGTAAGTACGCAGGCGGCGACCAGCCGGTCGTTGAAGCGTCCGCCGATGACCAGATCGCTGCCAGCGATGGCGTTTTGTAGCCATTGGGTCTGGCCTTCATAGGTTTTTTCCAGGTCTATCAGATCCTGATCGGAGGGTTTTGACACAATTTCGGCGATTACGGGCATAGTGAGTGTTTACTGATCCAGTATTTAATGGCTGTAATGGCGGCGGGGATTTTCTATAATACCGCGTTTTCACACAAGAGCAGGATAAATGGCGGAGCGTAAGGCCACAATCACCCGCAATACACTGGAAACCCAGATCACCGTCAGTGTGAATCTGGACGGTACCGGTGCAGCCAATTTTGAGACGGGGGTGCCCTTTCTCGATCACATGATGGATCAGATTGCCCGTCACGGCCTGATTGATCTGGATATCAAGGCGGTGGGTGACCTGCACATCGACGCGCACCACACTGTAGAGGATATCGGTATTACCCTCGGCCAGGCATTCACGCAGGCGGTGGGCGACAAGAAAGGTATCGTACGCTATGGCCACTCCTATGTGCCGCTCGACGAGGCTCTGTCGCGCGTAGTGATCGACTTTTCCGGTCGACCGGGGCTTGAGTTTCACGTGCCTTTTACCCGTGCTTCGGTGGGTGGTTTTGATGTGGATCTGTTTATCGAGTTCTTTCAGGGCTTTGTGAATCACGCCAAGGTAACGTTGCACGTGGATAATCTGCGTGGCCACAATACCCATCATCAGGCGGAAACAGTATTCAAGGCCTTTGGCCGCGCTTTGCGCATGGCGTTGTCTCACGATGAGCGCATGGCAGGTATCATGCCGTCTACCAAGGGCAGTCTGTAATTTCTGCAGGCTGCGTTTACTTCTTCAGGTTTTAACAACACCAGGATAATGCGATGAGTACGCCTTCTGTTGCCGTGATCGACTATGGCATGGGCAACCTCCATTCTGTTGCGAGCGCGCTTGCAAAAGTGGGTGGCGATGTCGAGGTTCGTGTCACCAACGAACGCTCGCAGATCATCAGCGCCGATCGGGTGATTTTCCCCGGTGTCGGCGCTATTCGTGATTGCATGGGTGAGATACGGCGCCTCAAGCTGGACGATGTGGTTAATCACTGTATAGACGCGGGCAAGCCTGTGCTGGCAGTTTGTGTGGGCATGCAGGCGCTGATGACTCGCAGTGAGGAAAACGGTGGTGTGGACTGCTTTGATACCATTGCCGGGCAAGTGCGCTATTTTGGTAAAAATCATGTCGATGCCGACGGCAACAAACTGAAAGTGCCGCATATGGGCTGGAACAATGTATTCCAGAAAAAGGCCCACCCGCTGTGGCAGGGTATTGCCGATGGTAGCCGTTTCTACTTTGTGCACAGTTATTTTGTGCAGGTGGAAGATGAAAGTCTGGTTGCCGGTGTCAGTGAATACGGCCGGCAGTTTCACTCGGTGCTGGCGCGAGACAATGTGTTTGCTGCCCAGTTTCACCCGGAAAAAAGTGGTGAGGCGGGCTTGCAGCTATTGAAAAACTTTCTGGCTTGGGACGGAAAACCCTGAGTTATTCACCTGTAAGGCAGGCTCCTGCTGGAGTGTGCCTGCAGGAGCTTGCCTTCCAGGCAAACAGTCAAAGGTTGTGATTATGCTGATTATCCCCGCTATAGATTTAAAAGACGGTCAATGTGTGCGCCTGAAGCAGGGCGTTATGGATGACTCCACGGTATACGGCAACGATCCGGTTGATATGGCCGCGCGCTGGGTGGAGGCTGGCTGTCGCCGGCTGCATCTGGTGGACCTCAATGGCGCCTTTGAAGGTGAGCCGGTCAACGGCGAGGCGGTAACCAGTATCGCTAAAGCCTATCCTAATCTGCCGATTCAGATCGGTGGCGGCATCCGTTCGTTGCAGACCATCGAAAAGTATCTTGAGGCTGGCGTGAGCTACGTCATCATCGGCACTAAAGCGGTCAAAGAACCAGACTTTGTAACCGAAGCCTGTCGTGAGTTTGAGGGCCATGTGATTGTCGGTCTGGACGCCAAGGACGGTCGCGTAGCCACCGATGGCTGGGCTGAAGTTTCTGACGTGTTGGCCACAGAGTTGGCCAAGCGTTTTGAGCAGGACGGTGTTTCCTCTATTGTTTATACCGACATCGCTCGCGACGGCATGATGCAGGGCGTTAACGTTGATCAGACAGTGACCATGGCGCAAGCTTCATCGATTCCGGTCATCGCCTCCGGCGGCATTACCAATATGGACGACATTCGCGCCCTTAAGGCGGTGGCGGGGCAAGGTATTCTTGGCGCCATTACCGGCCGCGCGATCTATGAGGGTACGCTGGACGTGGCCGAAGCTCAGAGCTTCTGCGATCAGTAACACACAAACGCTACATTTAACCTGCGAACGGAAAGTTTATGGCACTGGCAAAACGCATAATTCCCTGCCTCGACGTGGACAATGGTCGCGTTGTCAAAGGTGTGAACTTTGTCGATATCCGTGATGCCGGCGACCCGGTAGAAATAGCGCGCCGTTACAATGATCAGGGCGCGGATGAAATCACGTTTCTCGATATCACCGCGACCCATGAAGGTCGCGACACCACAGTTCACACGGTAGAGCAGATCGCGACTGAGGTCTTTATTCCCTTGACGGTAGGGGGCGGTATTCGCGAACTTGCCGATATCCGCAACATGCTCAATGCCGGTGCTGACAAGGTGGGGATTAACTCCGCAGCGATCAAGAACCCCGAGTTTGTTAAAGCGGCGGCCGACAAGTTTGGGTCCCAGTGCATAGTCATCGCCATCGACGCCAAGCAAGTGGAGCCTAACGCCGATGGGTCACCGCGTTGGGAAATCTTTACTCACGGTGGGCGCCGCGCTACCGGCATTGATGCCGTTGAGTGGGCAATTCGCATGGTAAATTATGGTGCCGGCGAAATCCTGCTCACAAGTATGGATCGCGACGGAACCAAAAACGGTTTTGACAATGACCTGACTTCGCGAATTTCCAAGGCGGTGCCGGTGCCGGTGATCGCCTCAGGTGGCGTGGGCAATCTCGATCATCTGGTAGAGGGTGTGACCAAGGGTTTGGCCGATGCGGTGCTGGCAGCGAGTATTTTTCATTTTGGCGAATACACAGTGCCAGAGGCCAAGCAATATATGGCCGATCGCGGCATTGAAATGCGCCTGTAGCCCAGGCGCGCTGCGACACTCCCTCTACTGCACGTCTTGCCACCTAGCGGTTTTTTCACAGTCAAATTGCCACTCCGGTCAAGTCAGCGCATTGACGGGCTTGGGTGAGAAGCGTATTAGTTGAAAGCAATAATTAAAATACTCACGCTGAGGTTTTCCTGTGTCCATCCGCCGCCCCTCCCTGTTTGCATTTTCCGTATTGTCGCTGGTTGTAGCCCTGCAAGGCTGCAACGACAGCAGTAGCAGTCGCTCGTCAACGGCCGCCACGCCGCCCAATACGACGCTGCCGACGACGCTGGGTTGCGGCACGCTCGATACCCCGGAAACCGGCATTCAAGGCGATATTCCGCGGGCGGACAAAGACTCCGGACGTGCGGCCCTGGGCTACAACTGTGGCCTGTCGCCTGTGCATCAGCTGGATCTGACCGGGGCGGTGCAGGGTTACGATCACTGTGCATATGTGCGCACCGCCAGCGATGTCATTCAGGTGCTGGATATGACCGACCCCACCAAACCGCGCGAAGTCACTACCCTGTCGCCCGGCGCGGCAAGTGGAATAAACGGCACTTCGGAAACGCTTCGGGTGGTCACTACCGAAGAGAATCCAGACGTGCCGCCCCTGCTGGCGTCCGGCAGCAGCATTTACGATATCAGCGATTGCGATCAGCCGATTGAGAAGGGGCAGGTTGCCTGGCCGGGGTTTGTGCCTTGGCCGGCGGGCATGTCGCACGATATCCGTGTGGGGCATGCCGGTGACAAAGTCTATTCCTCGGTTGGGGTAGTGGTTGCCGATATCAGTGATCTGGATAACGCCGATAACTGGGCGGTGGTCAATCACACCTGCGATCTGGCGGCGCAATTTCTCTCGGTGCATATGATCCAGCAGGCCGGGGTAAACCTGTGCGACGTTATGGATGATACCGCGCCGCAAATGTCGCACGGTCCGGACGACAATGCCGACGGCACCCGGCTGTATGTGGGCAATCAGGGCATACCGGCGACTGTGGGCGATGCGAGTGGTTTACTGGATGCGGGCGGCAGCGCCGAGGATGTGGGTGACACCACCCTGCGGATTATCGATTTGACCACCACGCCGCCCACGGTGGTGGCCCAGGGCGACGGCCCCGGGCACAGTATTGACTGGTTTCGCACCGCCGATGGTCGTGAATATATTCTTCACGCCAATGAGTTTGTGTTTGTGCAGCAGGCCAGTTGCGCACCGCATCCACGACCCAATTCACTGGGCTGGGCCTTTGAGGCGTTTATTACCGAAGTTACTGGCGACACGCTGGTGCGCCGCTCCATGCTGGAGCTGGATATCAACAAATCGGAAAACTGTTCTGCCAAGATGGAGTCGGGGCAGGGCACCTCCATTGCCTATCACAGTGTCGACAACCCCTATAACGCCAGCTTTGCGATGGTTTCCTTTGGCGATGGCGTGATACCGGCATTCGATGGCGGCCCCAGTGGTGCGGGGCTGCGGTTGTTCGACATTCGCAACCCGTCAGAGCCGTTGGAAGTTGCCTACTTTAACGCCGGCCCGCTGGAACATGCCGGCGCTTCACACTACGATCACAAGCGCGGTTTGCTCTACATGCCTGATGCGGGCGGGGTGCGCGTGCTGGAATTGCAGCCGCAGATTGTGGGGTATCTGGGTTTGCCCCGACCGAGTGATCCGGCCTATCCTCGCTACCCCGACGGTCACCCGGCAACGCCTGCGCCTTGAATTGCCAAGGTAAGGGAGGACGAGCGCAAGTCCTCGCGGTTGTTGGGCTGATGGCGTCCGCGCCTGTCGAGGCCCATTCTTTCGGTCAAACCTATACGCTGCCAGTGCCGGTTTGGCTCTACCTCTACGGCGCCGCCGCCGCGCTGATCGTGTCCTTTCTGCTGGTTGGATACTTTGTGACGGCGCCACAAACGCAGCCGTTGATCTCGCAGAAAAATCGGCGCTGGAAAGTACCGCCGGGGGTGCTGGCGGCGCTGCGCATGTTGAGCGTGGCAATTTTTCTGTTTACGATTGTGGCGGGTTTTGTCGGCAGCAATCACCCCTACCGCAATATCAATATGACCTTGTTCTGGGTGATTTTTTGCCTGGGCTTTACCTGGTTGACCGCGCTGGCGGGTAACTGGTTTGCGGTGTTGAATCCATGGCGTATTTTGGTGGATTGGCTTGAAGCATTATTGCCGGGGCGCTTTGCAGGGCAGTTAGTCTGGCCGGAAAAGCTGGCCTATTGGCCGGCGCTTGTTCTGTATGCGGGTTTTATCTGGCTGGAGTTGTTTGGTCGTTCTGCGCCGTTTTCCCTGTCCCTTACCCTGTGTATTTATGCGCTTTTTACGCTGGCTGCGTGTGTGGTCTTCGGCAAGACCTACTGGTTTGCATATGGTGAATTCTTTTCCGTTTTTCTGCGCGTGATCGCTAAGGTGGCGCCGCTGCAGGTGATCACCGATTCTGCTGATGGCGACGTATATCTGCAATGGCGACGACCTTTCAGTGACTTGATTCAGCAGCGTCCTGTGCCCTTCAGTTTGCTGGTGTTTATTCTGTTTGTGCTGGCATCTACCGCTTTTGATGGTCTTCACGAAACAGCGTTGTGGATTGGTGCGTTCTGGAAGCATCTCTATCTCTGGGTGCTGATTCCCCTCTACGGCAACGCGCCACCGGTTCCGTTTACGACCATTCAGAAACTGTATCTGCTCTATCAGACACTGGCCTTGCTGTTGATCCCTCTGTTTTGCCTGGTGGGCTATATCCTGTTTATTGCGCTGGCGAGAATAATCTCTCGGTCACAGCATTCGCTCGCTGAGTTCGGTTGCTGGTTTGCCTATAGCTTGTTGCCCATTGCATTGGCCTACCATGTAACCCATTACTTTACGCTGTTGCAGGTGCAGGGGGCCCAATTGATCCGCCTGGTGTCAGATCCCTTTGCGCTGGGCTGGAACCTGTTTGGTACCGCGCGCATGCCGGTGTCCAGCATCCCGGATATGAATGTGGTTTGGCATACTCAGGTCGCCCTGATTCTGATAGGGCATATCATCAGTGTATATCTGGCTCACCGGCAGGCGTTGCAGATTTTTGCGGATAGGCGTGCAGCGATCGTAAGCCAGTTGCCGATGTTGGTGATGATGGTGGGATTTACCACAGCGGGGTTGTGGATACTGTCGCTGCCCCACGGCGCGGGCGTCATGGACTGAGCTTATCTGGCGTTTTCTATCAGTTGCTCGCCAAACTGCGGGCTGCCATGGCCGGGGTATACGGCCTGTATCTGCAATTTCTGTAATTGCCGGAGTGTGGCCTTCATCTGCCGGGGATTGGAATAGATAGAGGGCACCACCAAGCGATCCAGTTTCTGGCTGCCCAGCAGGGTATCACCACTGAGCAGTATTCCTTGGCCGGGGTGGTAAAAGCAGCAACTGTCCCAAGTGTGTCCAGGGGTGTGAAGCAGTCGCCAGTCGCCAAACTCCGGCAATTTTTGCTGATGTCTGAGTCGATGTGTGCCGATCTCCTGGTCGACATAGTCGCCGCCGTAGCGGGCTTGTCGCAGCGCTGCGCGGTCGCGCTCAGAATTGGTGTACATCTGCCAGGATCTGGCGCGCATGGCTTCCCGAATTCCGGTGCCAAAACGTACCACCGGACCTGCCGGGTCATTTAGCCATTTCTTCCAGCGCACCTGTGCGGCGTGGGGAATCCCAACGTCGGCGCCGGTAAGCCGGGCCAGCTCGTTAACTCCGCCTATATGGTCCGGATCGTCGTGGGTGCAGCAAACCAGGTTTACATCGCTGACCGGACGCTTCAGTTCCTGCTCGATAAAACCCAATACCTGCCGTTCGCAATCAACGGCAACATCAACAACCAGCAGTTTGTCCGTATATTCCACAACGTAGCTATTAACCAGCCGCGTTTTTACCCGGTGTACCTGCATTATCCAATCTTCTCAGCTTCGGTTTGCGTGTTGGAAAGATTGCCGGTGAGAAGGCGTTTTAGGTCATTGGCGACATAAAACAGAATGGGTACAAGAAAGAGGGTAACACCCGTGGCAAAAAGGATGCCGAAGCCAACCGATACGGCCATAGGGATTATAAACTGCGCCTGTATGGACGTTTCCAGTTGAATGGGCAACAAGCCTAGGAATGTGGTCAGCGAGGTGAGAATAACAGCGCGGAAGCGAGCTTGCCCGGCCTCGACCACCGCTGATAGTTTTTCAGTGCCTTCTTCCACTTTCTGATTGATGTAGTCCACCAACACCAGGGAGTCGTTTACCACGACACCGGCTAATGCCAGCACGCCGACAATGGATAGAAAACTGAATGCATTGCCGGTGAGCCAATGGCCGATGATCGCGCCAACCACAGCAAAGGGGATGGCTGACATAATAAACAGCGGTTGCACGTAAGACTTAAGCGGTATGGCGAGTGCAGCAAAAATCATCAGCAACACCAGGCCGCCCTGGATTTTCAGTTCGCGCGTATCCTGCTGCTGCTCTTCCACCTGGCCGGCGAAGCGGTAGTTGATGGATGGATGCTTTTCTTTAAGGCGTGGCAAGATCTCGCTGCTTAAGATGCGAACCACGTCGTCGGGTTCAATCGTGGCTTTGTCGATGCCAGTCTGGATATTGACCACTCGCTGCCGGTCGACGCGTTTAATACTGGATATACCTGAAGAATATTTTGCTTCAGCCACTTCGCTAAAGGGCACCCGTTCGCCATTGGGCAGATTGATCCACAGCTGTTCCAGGGTCTGAAGGGTGTCGCGCTCTGCTATGGGCAGACGGGCATACACGCGAACCTCGTGACGGCCACGCTGAAAACGCTGTATTTCCGCACCAAAGAACGCCTGTCGTACCTGACGCGCAATTTCGGCCTGTCCGAGCCCCAGTAACTCACCGGCAGGTTTGATGCGAATGTCCACCTCGGGCGCCCCGGCACCGAAGGTGTCGCGTATGTCGAATACCCCCTCGATTTCCTGCAGGGCCTGTTTCAGGTCTGTGGCGGCCCATTGCAGCTCGGTGAGATCGTCAGACTCCAATGCGACATCAAGATCAATGCCGCCGCCAGGGCCGGCTTTGGCATCAAAACTCAGCTCCTTGATGCCGGGTAGTGGGCCAATCGATTCGCGCCACCACTTGGCTAAGGTGACGGAATTGATATCGCGTTCCTCGGAGGGTATCAATGCGGCCCAGATTTCAGCGCGATCGTCGCTTTCGCTGAGGACTTCCAGATCAGCAATGACCGGCCGTGAGTCGCCAGTCTCTTGGCGGTAGCGTTCGTTTACTCTGACGGCGGCCTGTTCCACCTGAAGTGCGTAGCTGTGAGTGAGCTGATAGGGCGCGCTGGGGGGCAGTCGCAGCACAATGCGGATTTCGTCTGAGGGAATATCCGGAAAGAAGACAAAGCGCACCAGACCCGCCGGGATCATGCTCAGCACGATCATAAAGCTGGCGATAAACATCGCCAGCGCAATATAGCGGTAGGCGAGCAACCACTGCAGTACGGGCCGGTAAACGTGGTAGATAAAGCCTTTCAGCATGCGGTCAAAACCGTTTTGTATCGCCGCAATTGGGCCGCGCCGTTCCTTGTGTACGTCGATATGTCGCAAGTGCGTTGGCAGTATCAGTTTTGTTTCCACCAGCGAGAAAAACAGACAGGCAATCACCACGAAAGCAATATTGGAGCCGAAACGGCCCATATCGGAGGTCATTGTCAGCATGGGTGTGAAGGCAATCATGGTGGTGATTACCCCGAAGATTGTCGCCACGGATACCCGTTTAACCCCGTGCACGATACTGTCCAGCCCCTGCTTTTCACGCTCCAGGTAGGTATAGCCACTCTCGCCGGTGACAATGGCGTCGTCTACAACAATGCCGAGCACCAGCAAAAACCCAAACAGTGAAAGCACATTGATCGAATAATCGAACATGGGCAGGCCCATCATCCACATGGCGCCGAGAAAGCTGAACGGCACACCAATCAATACCCAGAATGCCATACTCAGTCGCAAAAACAGGCTCAGGGCGATCAGTACTAACAGGCCACCTTGAGCTGCGTTTTTCAGCAGCAGATCTATCCGCCCCTTGAGAATGTGGGAGTTGTCGAACCAGGCGTTGAGTGATACGCCGTCGGGCAGACTGGCCTGCTTTTCCGCCACATAACTTTTCACCACTTCGCTGATTTTGAGCGCGTTCTGGGAGCCCATGCTGTAAATCGTGAGACGGGCCCCACTTTCGCCGTTGAGGCGACTAAGGATGGGCTGCTCACTGAAACCATCGCGAACATTGGCGATATCGCCGAGTAACAGGCGTGTACCGTCTGGGCGAGTAATCAACGGAAGCTGGCGGTAGTCGTCGCCACCGTAGGCCTGACCCTGTGAGCGCAGGGTGATGGTGCCACTGTCGGTGCGCAAATTGCCGCCGGGTAGATTATTCGATTTGCTGCGTATCAGGCTCACGACCTGATCAAAGGTGAGGCCGTACTGGCGCAGGGTGGTATCAGAAAGCTCAATCGCTACTTCATAGTCACGCACGCCTACCAGATCAATCTGGGTAATGGCGCCGCTGGCCAGCAGATCTTCGCGAACCTGTTCTGCCAGGGCTTTGAGCTCGTGTTCACTCAGGTTTTTGCCTGCAACGCTCAGATTGATGGTTTGTACTTTCGCCAGAATTTCTTCGATTACCGGCTTTTCTGCCTCGGCGGGAAAGGAAGAAATGGCGTTTACGCGGGACGTGACGTCGTTCAAGGCGGGTGCCATATCGGTGTTCGGATACATCTGTACCAACACGGAGCCGACGTTTTCCCGTGCCTCGGAGGTCATCTCCTCGATGCCTTCCATGTCCTGCAGGGCTTCTTCAATTTTGATCAGAATACCCTCTTCCACTTCGCCGGGTGAACTGCCGGGGTAGGGCACGGTAATGCGGATCATTTCCGTGGGGAAGGTGGGAAATACTTCCTTGCGCAGTTCAAACAGGGAAATCAGACCGGCAATCATCACCACCGCCATCAACAGATTGGCGGCTACCGGATTGCGGGCCATCCAGCCGATGGCGCCGCTACGACGATCGTTATAGCTCATGGTGTGCGATCCACCCGCACCTGCATGCCGTCGGTCATGATGTCGAGACGGCTAAGCACAAGCTGATCGTTAACCGCGAGGTTGCCCTGGGCCACGACGCTGCGGGCATCCTGGCGAAGAATATTGACGTTGACCCGTTGCAGACGGTTGTCGTCTACCAAGCGGTACACAAAGCGGTTTTCAAAAATAGCGGTGGTAGGCAGGCGAAAAACGTCGTCGAGAGATATGCCCTGTATATGGGCTTCTACAAACTGACCAATGCGCAGCGGCGGCGTTTGTTCGTACGGTGAGGCAACCTCAGCTACCGCATAGGCTACGCGGGTTGCCTGATCCAGTTGCTGGTTCACCCGCGCAAGTTGCGCCTCCCATTGACTATCACCCTTTACGGAAGTTAGCCGAACGACAGGAGATGACGCGCTGCGTAACAGCTCAAGCTCCGCCTGTGAAATGGGCAGTGCAATTTCCACGCTGTCCACTGCCTGCAGGTTGGCAAGCACGCTGCCGGGGGCTACATATTGCCCCAGGGCGATCTGTTTGCTGGCGACCAGCGCTTTCACGGGTAAGGTAATGTCGGTGCGTTTGAGGTCTGTCTCAGCTTTCTTTATCTGGGCGTTGGCGGCGGTAACCTGCGCTTCGGCGCGGCGGATTTGCGGGTGCCGCGGGCTGTGGGTTTTAAATCGGGTGTGCGCATCTGCCAGTGACAATTCGGCTTCGCGCAGGGCCAGGTTGGCCTGTGCCAGGGCAACTTCGTATTGCGTTTTGTCAACGCGGGCAACCACGGTGTCCGCAGCGAGAATAACGCCCGTCATCAGCTCGGGGTTCACCCAGGTAACACGCCCGGCGACATCACTGGTGAGTTGTAGGGCTGTTTTCGTCTGTACCGTACCGTGGGAATTCAGCGTGATATCGGCGCCGTTCCGGTCGATGGTGTGTACCTGAACCAAGGGCCCTTCACTTGTGCGGGGTTTTGAATGCAGCGGTTCACGGCTGTCGATCAGTTGCTGGGCGACCAGGCCGGCGCCAGCGAGAATCAGCAGAGCAAAAACAAGATTGACCAGTTTTCGTAGCACGGGCGACCTTACTAGTGATGAAACGTGGTGAGTTGTCGGTGATTATTTGAGAGGGGGTATCTTACCGTAGCCCGGCGCAGAGAATAAGTGTCGGTTTGGTAAGGAGATTTGGCGGGTTCGTAAAGGAAAGACTGGAAGAAAAAGCGGCAGGTTGGCCCTGCCGCAAGAGGCTTTCTCTGTGGGGCAGCTACTGAGGCAGGTTCTCGTGAGAAATGGCCTTGAGCTGGTTCTGTTCGAATTTTCGATCGGGCGTGCAATCGCTCTGCCCACCGAAACACCAGCGCGGCCTGGAAATAAAGCTGCGCGACAGGTTGGCGTTGTGGTGGCGGTTGTAGAGGTCAAGCCGAATGGTCTGGTTGGTGGCCAAGTCTACGCAGCCCTGCCGCAGCAGGGCGCTGTCGTGCCCCACTTCAGAAACGATATTCTTGTTTACCCATACCTGTGCGCAGGCATTCCAGCCTTGAGCGATACCCGTGCCGGTGGAGCCATTGTCCTGACTGAAGCAGTAGCGGCCTGCCGCATCAGCGGTAAATTCGGCTGACATCATGACTTCCCAAGAGCGGCCGCCGCTATTGGGCCAGGCCGGATCCCAGTTGTAGGAGCTGGCGTGGTACGAGTGATTCTTGGTGTCGTAGTCCCATCCGGCGCGCATATTCTGCTGTTGATCCGCGCCGAAGTTACTGCGCATTTCGTTCCAGCTGTCGGCTACATTGCAGGTGCCGCTGCCCACACCATCATCGTCGATGCGCATATACATGCCTGAGAACTCGTTGGGTTTGCGGTCTGTGCAGTCGCTGATACCATCGCCGTCGCTATCCTGACTGGCGCAATTACCATAGTAGTGGGCGGCGAAATCCTGCCCTTCCTGAGGCGAGCTAAAACCGTTGCGGCGGGTGGCGGTGGTGGAAAATACCCCAAAGGGGTCAAGCTGTGCGATGGCCTGATTGAACTGGCTCCGCTCGCTGGCATTACGCGCCATCACTGACGGATGAGTGAAGACCCATTCGTCGTTTTTACCCCAGTGCGGCCAGTAGTTGTAGTTGTCTACCAGGTGCTTGATCACTTCCGTGTAGGGCGTACTTACCCAACGTTCCAAGCCGCCATCGTCTAGGCCGTATCCCCAGAATTCCACAAACTCCAGATGCACCATCTGCTCGCCAGCGGCGATGCCGGGGCGGGCGTGGTTGGCAGAAATCAGCAAGCCATCGTCGGCGCGATCAAAGCGCATAATAGTGCCAATCAAAGGCTGACAAACATCGTCGCGGTCGTAGACCGATTTCAGATATTGCACCGCCGCTTGAATTTGACTCATGGGCATGGCGCCTTCGTATTCCAATTGTGAGAACTCGGGGTTCTTGCGGTGGAACACCTGTGACTGCAGGGTGATCATGCGGTGAGAGTAACCGGTCAGGTCGGTGTGCCGGGACACGGCTTCGGCAGCGGGGGTGGCGTTCTGCGCTATGACCAAAGGTGGAGCGCTTTGATAATCATTAATACGACGCGCTTCGATATCGCATTTGAGGTTGTCGTCGCACATGGCCAGTTGCAGACCGTTGGCTGCAAAGTCGGATTCAGATTGGGATACGTCTGGAGTAAACAGACGGTTTTGGGCGTATGGGCTGTCGACCGGGTTCGCGGTGCGAGTGCCGCACAAATATTGCACCGTATCTTGGCCCGGAAACCAGTTAAGGAATACGTAGTCACAACCAGCGACGGTATCTGCTACGCCCGTGGGTGAATTTACAAAGGCGTTCTCGGTGGTGTATTTCACCTTCATGTTCATATTGAACTGGGGTTCCAGCTTGAGCCGGACTCGAGCGACGAACCCCAACAGGCCCAGATTGGTTTTCAAGGCCTTCCAAAGAGTTGGATTGCTCTGGCCAGTGGTTCCTTCACTGTAGCGGGTGATGTTGCCGTCCGGACCGACCACGTCCAGCGCCACCACGTAGGAGCTGATGGTGGATGAGCCGAGCAAGGATGAGCCGTGGGCGCCAGTGGCGACTGCGCCGCCGATGGAGATGCCGCCGTAGCCAGTACTTGCTAGGCCGTGGCTGTATCCCACGCTGTGCAAGTGTTCCTGAAGTTCTTCAAACTTAACACCGGATTCAACTTCCACCGTGTGGGTGTGATTCTCAAAGGCCTGCACCGGGCCAATGTTCTTCAGGTTTTTGGAGCGCACCACATCGCCATTGTTGTCGGCGCAGATAATGTCTGTGGCGGAGTGGCTGGTGCCTGCAGGTTTTACCTTGCGCCCATTACTGGCAATCGTGCGAATTGTGTCTTGCAGTTCGCTCACCGAGCCGGGTTCATAGATGTTGGTGGGCGGGCAGGTTGCGGCCTGAGTGTAGTAGGCCATTAACTGGGTGCCCTTGTCGGCGCAATCTTCCGGGCAGTTGGTCGGGTTTTCACCCGCGTCTGTGCGGCAGACGCCATCGCGACAACTGGTGGCAAGATAGGACGCTCCGGGGCAGTGGGATTGGGCTTGAGCAAGGCTGGCGGTGAGGATGATGCCGGCCGAGAGTGCGCGAACAATGCTTCGCATCGCTGTCTCCTTTTTCGGTTGTTATTGTTTGGACGGTGCAGCTCAATGGCTGAAAATAGGCTGGAAGAAAAGCGATGTCAAAGTTATTAACATGCTGTTTTATAACGATATATTGTTTATTTTTGACCGTTTTCGACGCGCTGATGACCCTTTCGGACGCGCGCTGAGTGATGGGTGACCGAAAAGGCTGAATAGCTTGCAAAAGCGGACAGCAGAAAATTTTTCTCGATGGCGCGAATTTGTGCGTCAGTTCCGGTAGTAACCCGGCTGATGGCCTGTCCATTTCTGAAATGCACGGCGAAAAGAGCTACTGTCGCTGAAGCCAAGCTCGTTGGCCAGATCGGCAATGGATACATCGGAGCGTCGCAAGCGCTCAATGGCCATTTCCTGTCGCAACATATCCCTGATTTCGCGAAAGCTGGTGTTCTCCCGATTCAGGCGTCGGCGTAGGGTGCGGGCATCGCAATCCAGGGCCTGTGCCAGGGTTTCCATGGAGGGTTGTTCCTGCCAGTGACTTTCCAACAACTGACGTACCTGGCTGCTGTATTTGCCGGCGCGATCAAACTGACGCATCAAATCTTCGCAGACCTGTTCACAAGCGCGTGCAGTGACCGGGTCGGCGTTGGGTAGATTGACGCCGAGAATATCGGTACGGAATACAATATCGGTATGCTGGCTGTCGAAGCGTACTGGGCAACCAAACGTTTCTTCATAGGCGCTGGCGTAGCCGGGGTTGGGGTAGTCCAGACGCAACTCGCAGATGCGGCTGGGGCGTTCTGCCAATACGTCGTTAAAGCGCAAAAAACCGGAGAGAAATTGCTCCATATAAAACACCTTCACGGCGCCGTGGGGCAGGGTGTCGGTGACCCGGATTATGCCGAGGTCGCCTTCTACTTGGAGGGAGATCTGTACATTGGTTCCCAGGATGGCTTTCTGGTATTTGATGGCCAGATTGACCGCGTCGATATCCGTGGAGCTACATAGCATGGCAAACCCGACTACGCCATAAACGCCTACCCCGGCGTCTTTGCCCACTTGCAGGCCAAGCCCAGGTTCTGGTCGCAGATTCACGGCGTTCTGGTATACCTGAACCAGATCGTCAAAGGGCACAATCTGCCGACAGCTGCGGTCTGTGCCGAGCTGGGCGGGTGAGATGCTGGAGCCGTGCAGCAGAGCATCGGGGTCAAACCCCTGACGTTGCAACTGATTGACGGCAGCGATAATACTGTAGAGCGGAATCAATCCCTGATCAGTCTGTTTCATGGTGTGCATGTTGTTATTGTTGTGTGTACCCATTCTGCCTCCGCCTATCCCAAAATACCCTCATCCATTCGGCATATTTGTGCACTGACATCAAGCAGTAACACAAGCGTGATTGACTGCGTGCTGATGGACGACACAGAGGCAAGAATGGGTGAGGAAGTTATGCTGACGCCTGAGCTGCGTCACCTGAACAATCTAATGATGTTTTCCTCCCCGATACTGCGCAGTCGCACCCTGGCATCGGTTTCGTTGACCCCGGAAGAGCAACTGCCCGTCCAGGCACTGGAGTTGGGAAGCGAGTCCGATGACGTGCCGGTACTGTTGTTTGTGGGTGGTGTGCACGGGGTGGAGCGTATTGGCTCGCAGGTGGTGCTCGCGTTTCTGGAGACGCTGATTCAGCGCCTGCAGTGGGATCACAGTTTGACCGGCGGGCTGAAGCACTTGCGTCTGGTATTCGTGCCTATACTCAATCCGGTTGGGTTGATCCGGCAAACGCGCGCCAATGGTGCGGGTATTGATCTCATGCGCAATGCGCCGGTCGATGCACCGGGCAAGGCGGCATTTCTCGCCGGCGGCCACCGGCTCGGGGGATGGCTGCCTTGGTACCGCGGCAAAAGCGGCGCAATAGAACCGGAGGCGAAAGCCTTGTTTGATCTGGTGATGGCTGAAACTGCGCGCTCACCTTGTGTGCTGGCGTTAGATGTTCATTCTGGTTTTGGCATGTACGACCGGCTCTGGTTTCCTTATGCGCGCTCACGTGAACCGGTACCAAGGCTGGCGGAGTTTTATGCTCTGTATCAACTGATGCAGCGCACCTATCCCCATCTCGATTATGTATTTGAGCCCCAATCACGCCACTACATAACCCACGGCGATTTGTGGGACTGGATGGCACTCGAGGCAGAAGCCAGTAACCGCCTGTTGTTACCGTTGACCCTTGAAATGGGGTCGTGGCGCTGGGTCAAGAAAAATCCGCTGCAATTGCGTTCATTGCAGGGCCTGTTTAACCCCGCCAAACCCCATCGCCTGCAGCGGGTGTTGCGCCGCCATGTGGTGTTGATGGAGTTTCTGATTCGCGCCGCCCGTGCCAGTGATGCCTGGTTGCCCTGCGAACACGAGCGGGTATTCAAACAGCGCGATGCGGTGCGGCGCTGGTACGAACAGTATGGCTGAGACCTATATTCTATTGCGTGGTCTTGGCCGCGAATCAGGGCATTGGCTGGAGTTTGCGGGCGCACTGGCCGATGCCGTTGCGCCGAGTGCAGTGCATTGTTTGGATTTGCCGGGCAACGGCTCTCGCTGTCGCGACAAGAGTCCCTGTTTGCTGGACAACTGTGTGGCGCCACTGCGACGTGAATGTCAGGAACGTGGGCTAGCGCCGCCCTATCGGATTATCGGTTTATCGATGGGTGGGATGGTGGGGCTGTGCTGGTTGCGATTATACCCTGATGAGATCTGCGATCTTGTCATGGTCAATAGTAGCCTTGCGAGCCTTAGCCCGTTCTATCATCGGATGAAGCCCGGTGCATTTTTTCGGTTGCTGGCAGGGCTTTTCAGTATCAGGCAGCGTGAACGCGCGGTGAAAAAACTGAGTTTTAACCTGCGTCGGCATGATTCCACGATATTGCCGGCGTTGCTGGATATCGCGCAGAGGCACCCCGTGAAAGCTGGCAATCTGCTGCGACAGCTCTACGCTGCGTCGCGATTTCGCTGCGACTTGCCCTTGCATAGTGAACGGATTTGCCTATTGGCTTCACGTCGGGATCGTTTGGTTGATGTGCGGTGCTCACAGGCGCTGGCTATGCACTGGCAGCTGCCGATATGCATCCATGACGCGGCTGGCCATGATTTGCCGGTAGATGATCCGGCGTGGACGGTAGCGCAGCTGTTGCTGAGATAGCGTCCGGGCCGTGTGCACTTTGGCACCCGCCCCTGTGCAGGCACAGTGACTTGATTGTAGGTGGCATAGCTTACAAAGAATATTGCTCACAGATGCGACTACTGCGATGCTAAGCGACATTACAATTTCGCTATTAGGTACTGCAGAAAAGCCTGTGACAAAGACCGGTAATCAAAGCCTGGCGGCACTAGCCCATAAAGCCATTGCCCGACGCGGGAGCGAGCCTGCCGTGCAATTTCAGGGAGATTGGATTCGGCGCAGCGAACTGAGTGATCTCGCTGGCAGCATCCTGGCGCACCTGCAAGCGCTGGCTTTGCCTGCCGGGAGCAAAATCGCTTTTGTGGCACGTAATCATCCCTCTGCGTTGGCTGCGTTTGTCGGCCTGCTTGCGGGTGGTTTCAGTGTTCGGATGATCTATCCGTTTCAGTCATCTGTGGGGATCGCCCGGGAGATTGACATATTGCGGCCGGCGGTCGTGGTGGCAGATCAATCGATTTTTTCCGACGAGCTTATGGCTGTGCTGAACAGCACGGGTATAGGTGGGCTTGCCTTGGCGGGAATGAAATTACAGCCGATTACCGCCGCTACCAACCGGCAGTTCGAGGCAATAAACCCACCCGTTGTGGAAATTCTCACCAGCGGTACTACGGGCAAGCCTAAACCTTTTACGTTGACTTACGACACTATTGCGATTCATTTTGTCGGTGCACCGGCGCCGGGTTTGAAAACTGGGAATATTCCGGTACTGCTGTATTTTCCGATAGGCAATATTTCGGGTTTGTATTCGACCTTGCCAGCCTTGTTGCTCGGCCAACAGATCATTCTGCTAGATCGATTTCGGGTGGAAGACTGGCACGCTTATATCGTGAAATATCGGCCGGTCGTTAGCGGCATGCCTCCGGCGGGGCTTCAGATGGTACTCGATGCCGACATTCCGCCAGAAGATTTATCCAGCTTGAAAATGCTTGGCGCCGGTGCCGCCCCGCTCGATCCCGATGTTCAGCGTCGTTTTGAACAGCGCTACGGGATTCCCATTCTGCTTTCATATGGCGCCACCGAGTTTGGCGGCCCGGTGACGAGGATGACGCCAGAGTTGTATGAAAATGGTGGTCGAGAAAAAATTGGTAGTGTCGGGAAAGCGATTCCGGGCTTTTGCCTTCGGGTGGTTCACCCGGAAACCTACGAGTCGCTCTCAGCGGGAGAGGAGGGGATTCTCGAAGTGGTCTCGCCACGTATTGGCCCGGATTGGATTCGCACTTCCGACCTTGCTGTGATTGATGATGAAGGCTACCTTTTCCATCGCGGCCGAGCCGACGGCGCTATTGTACGCGGCGGTTTTAAAATACTGCCCGAAACTATTGAAAAAGCGCTGTTGAAACATGCGCAGGTCTCTGCGGTATCGGTGGTGGGGTTGAAAGACGCGCGTCTGGGACAGGTGCCGGTGGCGGCGGTGGTATTGAAGCCCGGCGCCGAAAATGTGCCCGTCGAGGCACTGGAGCGCCATCTACGTGAGCACGTACTGGCAACCCATATTCCTGTGCAGTGGAAAATTGTGGAGGAATTGCCGCGCACAGCGCTGTCCTTCAAGGTTGATCAGGCGGCGGTGCGGGCAATGTTTGGCTGAGTTTCACTGTATTGAGGCATCACATTTTCCTTGCACGCAACTGCTATTCGCGCACACTGCTGATCACCCGCTCGGGCTCATCCCACGCTTCTTCTGCACGCGGACGATAAAACCGATCGTACCATTTGCGCAGTTTATTAATGGGTCCGTCGCCGTCACACAAAATCGGATCACTGCGATATTTTTT
>NZ_JBVBUV010000063.1:0-21173 GCF_057445395.1 Litorivivens sp. | reverse complement strand
CAAAAACGTGTCTATTGATTATGGCCGCATGGGCATTCGCTGCAATGCCATCTGCCCTGGCTTTATCGATACACCGATGCTCAACGGCATTATGGACTCCATGCCGGAATTCAAAGCCGATGTGATTCGGGAAACCAAAGTAGGTCGGCTGGGCAAACCTGAGGAAATTGCGGGAGCAGCCCTGTTTCTCGCATCGGATGATGCCTCGTTCGTGACCGGTCAGAGCCTGGCCGTCGACGGCGGCTATACAGCTGGGCATCGCCACGGCATCGTTGAGTTAATGGGACTGGTATAACGCCATCCGGTGCCGGCTTGCCCTACTTCCGGTAGGGCTGGCTTCACGAACCGCCCGAATAAAGTACTGGATGCAGGCTCGTTCTTGCCAAACACATTGAGTGGCCCTGTTAACACATGCAAAACCCCAAATGCAGCGAGAGAGCATTTGGCAGCCCAAAAGCCCGAAGGATTACTCTTTATGTCACTTCATCTGGCAAGTTTTTTACGCCACCAAAATCAGGCTGGCGATATGCTGTTTTAGTTCCGTCATGCGCTGTTCTGCTGGGTAGCTCTGATCGCTAACCCAACTCAGAATGATGCCCACAGCGGCATTTACAGCCAAATCTGCAACGAAGCCAACGTTGAAATCATGACGCGTATCATCACTTTGCCGGCAGCTTTCAAAATAATCGTACGCCGCTTTGTGAAATTCGCCATAGAGACCGGAATACGTCGACAAGTGCATCGTCATGTTCTGTATCAACTGTACAAAAACGTCAATGTTCTGACCACGATACGTCGCCAGCGGCAAGCCCAACTGTTTGAACGTATCCTCAAGTCGCGCCAGCGTGGTTTCCCCTGCGCGCGCCTCTGGCCTGAAAGCGCGAATCGCGCCGGTGAACATCACTCGCTGGCTCACTGCGTCAAGGATGTCTTCCTTGCTGGCAAAATGGCTGTACAAGGTCTTTCTCGCCACCGCCGCCTGCGTGCAAATATCCGCCACCGTGATCTGCCTAAGATCCTTCTGCCCCAGCAACTCGATGTAGGCATTAATTATTCTTAAGCGATTTTCCCGCTTTTGCTCACTCCGCTTTGGCATTCAAAAAATACTTCCCAAAAAACAAGTAGTTGTGGCGCAGCGCCAAATTTCCTGCGCGTCTTGCTGACGCCCCGCAGAGGGTAGACTGACAGTCTACCCTGATGTAACCTAAAACCAGACTGCCAGTCTACCTTTCACAACCCTAACGCGCGAGACCGAAAATGTTTGAATGCACAGCGGTAGATCTTACCTTTCTAGAAACCGCCAGAAACTGTTACAAGGCATCCGTCGACATCAACGCCACCCCGGAGCAGATTTTCGAATCCTTTGAAGACGCTGAAGACTGGACACGCTGGGCACCCCCAATTCAGAAAGTGGAATGGACATCTCCCAAGCCGTTCGGGCTGGGTACTACCCGCACCGTTTCTATGTCTGGCGGCATGGTCGGAGACGAGGTCTTTATCGCTTGGGATTACCCGAAGCGCATGGCGTTCTGTTTTACCTCCTGCTCCAAACCGATGACCGAAAGCTTCGCCGAAGACTACGTGGTCACCCCGCTGGGCAACGGTATGACTCGGGTTGAATGGACCATGGCGATGGAAGTGAAAGGTGCAGGGCGAATCACCTTGCCGCTGTTTTCGCCCTTTATGAAAATCGGTGTGAAATGGATGCTGAAACGCTTTAAAAAACTGGTCGAAGCCAAGGCGCTGGCCGTAACCAGCCAAACGGCCAACGGGAGATAAACCACGCCTGCTTGGCAGAGATCCGCGACAAGGAATGCGCCCTGGCCCGCATGGAACTGAAAGTGGTGTTTGAAGAATTGATCCCGTGCCTGAAAAATCCGCAGTTTGCCGGCCCCGTAACGTCTGTATAAAACGACTTTGTGAATGGCATTAAGGCGATGGATATTACGTTTCGGCCGAACGTCTGAGTAACCGCGCCCTCACTCTCGCAGCGGGCGCATCTGTCAATCAAGTCAGAGCATTAGAACTCTTCCAGAAGCCGCCCTTTGCCCGTGATTTTGTCGTTAATACCGCAGGCGCGCAGAGCGTGCCAGATAGTGGCCACATTAATTGGCAGCATGGGCTTCTCAAGCCAATGCTCCAGTGTTGGAAACAGATCAACCGTCGACAGGTTGGTACCACACTGAATAATTGCTTCCACATCATCGCCGTCGGCTTTTTTCACCGCCTCAATCACATCCTTGATCGGTGTTTCCGCTATCGCCGTGGCCGAGGCGCAGTTCAGGCCAACAACGTGTTTTACTTCGTAACCGATTTCGTCGAAGAAACGGCGCACGTTGTCATCCCCTACCGGCGGATAAGGCGTGATCACGGAGATTTTTTTCACCCCGAAATTATCCAGCGCCATGCG
Organism: Litorivivens sp.; assembly: GCF_057445395.1. Lineage (NCBI taxonomy): Bacteria > Pseudomonadati > Pseudomonadota > Gammaproteobacteria > Litorivivens > Litorivivens sp. The sequence continues at coordinate 18,763 of NZ_JBVBUV010000063.1, read as the reverse complement.
CGTTGCGCCAGCGCCGGTGGTCATGCCGAGGTCGCCAATCTGGTCCTGAATATTTTTCTCAAATTCGACGTTGCCTTCCATACCACCCCAGAAAGTTTCGGCGGACATGCCCAGCATCAGGTGGCTGATTTTGGCGGTCATTACATTCTCGATGGCCGGCGTCATGTCCTCACGCATCAGGTCCAGAAAGCGCTCGAATACCGTATTGGCATCATCGCCGGTCGCTTCACCTTCTTCGGCCCAGTTACGCAGGCGAATCAGAAAACGTGACGGATGCCAGGTAACACCGTCGAGACCAAATTTTTGCAGATCGTATTCCACCCCGGTATTGGTGGAGGGAATGAGAACGCCGATCTGAGCGCGACGGGCGATTTGATAGTTTTGCATAGACATACTCGTTATTTATTACCCCTCACCCCAGCCCTCTCCCGTCGGGAGAGGGGGTAGTGCGGAGTGGTTGGTTAATCAGGCGATATCGGCGAACAGGTCACGCTTGTTGAAGCCGGCGGTCATAAAGCGGCGGAAGGCCTTGCCAGTGGTGAGCCACTCGACGCGGGCCCCGTCTTTTTGTGCTTTCAGCACACCGTTTACCAGCCAGGGCGTAACCGTTTCCACTTTGTCGCCAAGGATATTGAAAATCTTTCTCGCCTTTTCCCACTCCGGCGATGCGGTGTCATAGTCACCGATAAGCAGATCAGTCACTACAATGCCGGGGCTCAGCACATTCACATGGACGTTGCTGCCGGCCATATCCTTGCGCAGGGCCTTGGCCAGATAGTTCACCGCTCGCTTGGTGGCACCGTAGGCGGCCATACCGGGTTGCGCGGCGCCATTGCTACCGAATCCTTCCATCACCCAAAATTGCCCGCTACCGTGAGCTTTCATACCGGCCAGCACGACATTCGCGGCATACAGCACGCCCGTCAGATTGATAGAGGTAATACGTGCCAGCTCTTCGGCCGATTGTTCTGTAACAGGCTTTCTCGGCAGACTGATACCGGCGTTATTGATCCAGATATCCACCGCGCCAAACTGGGCGCAGGCGAAATCCCACAACGCCTGAAGATCCTCATGTCGCGATATATCGCAGGCCTTACCCACAACTTTTCCCGCACCGTGGCTGGCCGTCAGATCCGATACCACCTGGTCGACCGCGGGCTGGCGCGTGGCGCTTATTACCACCCGACAACCCTGCTTCAGAAAGTTTTCAGCCAAGCCACGGCCTATGCCACGAGTACTACCAGTAATTACGACGGTTTTGCTCATTGCTAACTCCGTTTCAATAGGGGGCGCCAATGGCTTTCAGGTGCGGGTCATTGGCCGGGTCGGGTGACACATAACCGCCACCATGCGACAGGCCAAAGACAAAGGGGTGGCGCGTAGCCGCCGGCGTCACGTCCTTGCACCAGGGCGCGGGCATGCGCATCGCAAAGCTGCACAGTGTCAACGCCAGCACCTGCGCAGCCACAAATCCCCAATAGGCGTCGAAAGCGACAAAATACAGCAGCGAAAAGGTCACATTCGGCACGTGGGTACAGGGGACTTTAACCTTGGTAGTCCAGGGCGTGTCATGCTCGGGGGATACGTAAATATCCCAAACCAGATCCTGCCACAACACCTGCCACAAGGAGATCAGGGTATAGGCCAGCAGAAAAACTGCCCACGTCGGCCATCCGTCGCCTGCGATTAACGACAAATGCCAGAAGCCGAGAAAGCTCAGCGCGTAGCCAATGCCCCAGCTCAGTCCGAAAATTAACTGAGGAAAAACATCGAGCTTTCGATTGAAGCGCAGGGTCCAGCGAGACCAGAGCACGCCGTAGGCGACGGTGATAAAGACCAGCAATGCGGCCGAGCAAAGCCACCATAAAGCGCCTGCGTTAGATGGGACAAACCGACTGTTTAACAGGGCATCCAACGCTCCCGTGGAATAGGCGAAGACACCACAGGCTACAAAGTAAAGGTATGCCCGCAGCCAGGCGGCGGCGGGGCGGAAAGGCTCAGAGCGCATAGCTGGGTTTCTCGGGCAGGACCCGCTCCCACAGGGTGAAAATGTGCACATAAGCAGTGGCTGCAAGCGCTGCTCGCGAAAGCATCATTCCCACATAGTGCATCAGGACACCGCTTCCTGCTCTCCGATCGCCAGACTCGCTGTCGGCTGCACCAACGGAATCTCATCCAACACCCATTTCAGATCCGGCCGTTCCCTTCGTATCGGCGAGGGAATAGCGAACACCTTTCGTCCCTCGTACTGCTTGAGCGTATAGGAGTCTATCTGGTAACCCTTCTCTATTAGCTTGCGACGCGCAGCACGGAATGAACTCATAAATCGGTCGTCCTGCACCGACAGCTCATTGGCGAGATTTTCCGGCAGATAATTGGGTGAGGCGCGCTCTATTACTTCAGCATCTTCTTTGAAAACCTTGCGCAGTCGCTTGCGCGAGCCACCATCAAACAAACCAATTTTGAAGAAGGTACGCAGCTGGGTGGCAAACGTTTTAGTGGTGTGTTCATCGACCGGCGTATTGCAGTCGAACATCAGAATACTCATCCAGCTATTGAGATTGATCTGAATGCGCACCACGTAACCCGACATATGGTAGCCAGGTATGGTTTCCGTGGGCTGCCGGTCCTTGCGGATAAAGCGACGAATCCCCAATTCCCCTTTAAGCTGTGGCGGATACTGGATGTTCCAGGACATGCCATTGAGCTCATCCTTCTCGACCTTGACGATCTTGTTCTCGCCGGCCGTATCAGGCGTACCAAACACCGGGTGCACGAAAGAGGCGTGTGCCAGATCAATACCGTTTTCGATAACGCGGGCAGCTTCGGCCTTCCACACCCACTCATCGGTAATCGCGCGCCACTTGGGGTCATCGTATTCAGGGAAAGGCGGGATCGACGGGCGCTCTTCTTCGGGCAAGTCACCCAGGAACACCCAGATCATGCCGTAGCGCTCTTCGGTGGGATAGGCGTCAACCCGGGCACGGTCCGGAATTTTAAACTCTCGTCCTTCCGAGGGAATAAACTGCACCTTCCCGTCGCCGTCAAACTGCCAGCCGTGGTAAGGACAGGCCACGTTGCCATCAATGCACTTGCCGCCAGACAGTGACCCGCCGCGGTGAATACAAACGTCGCTCAGGCAGTGGGCTTTTCCGTCTTCATCGCGGAACAGCACAAAGTTTTGTCCCAACAGCTTTACTTTAACCGGCGTATCCTTGAGGGTTTCTGACCACTCAGCCACATACCAGAGATTGATTAACACTGCCTTTCCTCCAACGTTTTCGGGGGCCAGCCGCGCGCCGAGGCGCTTCTGAACCGAGCTTATTTATACTAATAGCATATCTTTATATCTTTTTAAACGAAAATTCCGCCTACCTGGATCATATACGATGATATTTTCTCCATCTTTCCCTGGGCATCAACAATACTATAGTGGGCAAAGGGCAAAAGCGGATTGCGCCGCCACCCAACAATATGTATTATTCATATAACATTATATTCAATTAGTCTGACACAGGCACGGTCCATGGCACATATCACCAAATCCATCGACGAACTGGTAGCAGAGCAAGGTGGCGTCGATCGCCAGGAAACCTTTGAACAACTCTGGGCTATCACCACCGAACTTTTTGAAAAAGTTAAAGCGCGCTTTGATATTACCCAGGACGGGGCCTCCGTAGGGGATTACAGCGGCAAAGACGGTGCTCAGGGTTTCCTCTCTGCCTGGGCCGGCCCGGAAATCGACTGGTTGATTTACAGCTGGACCGGCAACCCCAAAGCCAGCTTTACCAACATGCACCTGACCATCAACCTCGGCCCGCAATACGATGTACCCCACTTCGGCTTCGCGCTTGGCACCACCCCGGACCTGTTTTTCTATCAGGACTACATGCCACGCAAGGATTTGTGGACGCACCCCGAGTACGCCGAAAAATACTACGGCGGCGAGGTAAACGATACTTACATCGAATGGGAGCGCAGCGAGCGCTTCAAGCACTTTATCAGCCGCCACATGTATACCCGCGTTGCTCAATCTCCCTGCTCGCTGGCCTACGGTGGCCCGGTTTGCGCCGAAGGGATCGATGATCTGCGCAAGGTCGCACACGCCCAGCTCGATCGCTGGATCGCCTGGGTTGACGCCGCCGAACAGCAACCGAAAAGCGCCCGTGCAGCACAGGCCGATCGCGACCTGATGATTCGCCGCACAATCACCGAAGGCGACCCCGCCAATATCGTGGTGGAAAACCTGTTTGGCACGGAGCTGTGCGACCAACTGGTGGCCACGCTCTGGGGCCGCGATCGCACCCTGCCGCGCCCCGAATAAGCATGGATGTTCGCGCCTTTTTTACCGCAGCTTCCGTGCCCGGAGAACCCGAGCCGTGGAACACCCTGCAGCTAAAGGTTTACTACCCAGCTGCCTATAGCGACAGTGCAGATGAACGCAATATGGGCTATGTGCCCGCTGCGAGCAGCAATGCCCCCTACCCGGTCGTCATTTTCATGCCCGGTTCCAACTGCCACCCGGAAGTATATGGCTGGCTGGCAAAGGGCTTATGCGAGTTGGGACTGGTGTGCGTGACCTTCAGCTGGATCAAGCAGGACATGCCCGGATTTGTATCCCTAAGCCCCGGCTTTGATCTGCGCTATCTCACTCCTGACACTTTTGGCAAGGCGCCATCAAGTTCATCGCTACCGACGCTGCTCGGGGCTGTAGAACAGCTTAATACTGAGGGGCTGTTAGCCGGGCTGTTGGACACCCGCAAAATCATCCTAGGCGGTCACTCTGCCGGCGGTAATGCGGTGCTGCTCAATAGCAATAGCGATTGGTTTCCACAGCTGGTCGGCGGTTTCTCATATGCCGCTCACACTGGCGCATCAACCCAGATAGGCTTTCCGGAAGACACCCTGCTGCCTGTAGCCGGTGACGTTCCCATGCTAATCATGGGCGGTGAACAGGACGGCGTGATAGCAGCCAGCGCCAACCGCTACGGCGATGCCGACGACAGCACGCCTACCGAACGCATTGCCCGCACTTTCGATGAAGCACTTAACAGCACACGCCACGACAGCCACCTGCTGTTGCTCAAGGGCGCCAACCATTTTTGCTTTGCTCATCCCTACGATGGCACTACCGGCCGCCCCTTTCTCGACTGGCCCACATTGGGCAGCGAAGAGGAACAGCGCAGCCTGATGTTAAACGCTATCCAGACCTTTATTCAGGCCTGTATCGGCAAAGCGTCGCACGAATCTTTGAACACACTTTCCCACCACCCCATGGTTTCACGCTACGCGTGCAAATAACACCGTACTCAGGACGACTATCATGAGCGACAAGCAACCCAGCGAATTTCAGAAAAACATCACCGGTGACTGGCACGGCTACCCGTCTATTTTTACGCCGGACGGCACTCATGTGGGCTATAACAAAGTTACCCGCGCCAGTGAATTCAGCGATGGCCGCACAACCTACTGGATGGACGTGGCGCTTGATGCCGCGGGCGAGCTCGCCAACCGCTTTGAAACCGGTCGCTTTGAATTCGGCGTGATCGATTCCGACAAAGATCGCATCTATACCGGCCCCGACTTTATCGGATCCGGCCGCCCTTTCGGCCCCTTTGTCGATTCAAATTACTTTTCACCCGGCTGGAACGTAAACCTGCGCACCATCAACCATGTGCTCGATGATCGCGGTGTACAAGTCTATTCTTCACAGATGTTTGAAGGGGATACGCTGGTGGCCGCCTTTAACGGTCTGTATATCCGCACCTTTGATCACGAAACCAACCCGGAAACTCAAAAGCTGGTCGCGGACTTCCTGGAAAATGAGAAAAAAGTCGGCAAGAAAACCTTCTATTTGCCGCAGAAGCATTCCGGCACCTGGACCGGCGAGATGGACGTGTACAACACCGAACAGGAAAAAGTCGGCACCAATCTGGTGACCATCGATTACATGCCCATCAACCTGAACCGCGCCACCATGAACGTAAAAATCGAAGGTGTGGTCAACCGCGAATTCAGCTTCGAACGCACTCGCAGTGGTAACCATCACCAGTTTCATGGGCCCGATGTATTCGGCAACGCCATTGGTTATGGTCGCTACCACTACGCGCTACACCACTTTATGGGTGAAGCCTTCAAATTCACCACTCGCGACGTGATGCTGGACGATCAATTCAGCCTGTGTTCCATGTGGCAGTTCCACGAATCACACCACGAGAAGTACATGACTTTCGGTGTGCTGGAGTGGGAAGAGAAAGACTACGTCCTTAAGCCAAACTATATCGAAAGGTAGTCAGACGACTAACTTCCTGTGATTGCCCCCGCTTTGCGGGGGCTTTTTTCATTGCGTTTTCACACTTACCGGCGTTTCGCCAGACGCTCGCGAAGACTGTTATCACAGGCCGCCTGCGCAGCGTCCACCTTGTCCCGAAAACACTGCTTGCTACCTTCAGCGCACCAGCGCTTGACGCCCTCTTTCGAGTTAATCAACGGCTCGGTCCGGTTGCTGCAACGCACGGTATACACCGACTGACGCATGCCATCTCCGTTGAATTCGTAACCCTTTAGCTGAAGCGCTTCCGGGCGCACACCGCCTTGCGCCATTGCCGCTGTCAGAGCGAACCCTAAAACCATCAAGCGTTTCATAGTGCTGTTCTCCAAATGCTATTGCGACGGTATACGCCGACTGTGCGCAGTTGGTTCAGATTAACGGAAAATATTTATAGATAGCCTATAGACTATCTATAACATATAGAAAATATCTTATTAATTATGTCAATTCAGGGGTATCGTAGCGTGCAACTCTAGGAACTCCCTGAACGCCGAGGTAAACCATGCGCCCACACGTTGAACTGATTGATGAAAAAGATCTGATCTGGCACCCCGCCGAACTAGTCGGCGCCGTTGGCGACGCTCGCCAGCGCAACCTCTCTTACGATGAAGAGGACGGATCAGTCTCAGCCAAAATCGAATTCACCTCTGACTGGTCGCGACCGGCGGGTGTTCACAACGCCCAAACCGAGTGGTACGTGCTCGAAGGCGAAGTCACCATTGGTGACACCGTGCTGAAGCCCGGCGGTTACTGGTGCACGCCGGCTGGCGTGGTAGCTCCCGCCTTGAAAGTGAAGAAAGGTACCGAGATTCTTTATTTCCGCGAATACGGCGACTGGCAGTTTGAAGTTACCGATCAGGACAAGGACTTTGTGCGCGAAGATCAGAAACTGGTCATTGCCAACACCGCCGACATGGACTGGATCGATGTGGTCGACGGCAGCCCCATGCGCTTTGATCTGGGCGGTACGCCGGTTCCCGGCCTCTACATCAAGATGCTCTACCGCGACGAAAAAACCGGCTTTTATACCCGCCTGATCAAGGCCAAGCCGAATTGGCGCGAACATCCGCTCGCCCACCACCCCTGCTACGAAGAGGCTTATTGTCTAGAAGGTTCCTTCCACTACAACTACGGCGAAATGTGGCCCGGAACTTACTTTTTCCGCCCGGCGCTGGTACGTCATGGCGACTTCACCGCAGGTGAAGAAGGCACTGTCTGGCTGCTGCGCTGCGATGGCGACCTGGTGGACTGGTATACCGACAATGCCCGGGTTGAAATGAAAGGCGACCCAGTGAACTGGGGCCCCGACTCCGAACATCCGGACGCTGCCGAGCCAGCTCTGCTGCAACCAGTGCGTTCGCGCTCGATTGGCGCGATGGAAGATCCCGGGTATCAATGATTGGGCTTCGATAAGCACCCTACAGGCGCTGCGCCATTCCTTCCCCTCACTCTCTCCCACTGCAGCGGGGCACTAGCCCCCTCTCACCGGGTAGAGTATTGCGATGGGGGGAAGGCTCATCGTGAAGGAAAGCAGATTAGGGCATTACTGCGACACCAACGGTGGTTGCTTAGGCAACTTGGGACGATGATGTTTTTCCCAGTAGCTCATACCATCCTTGAGAATCTCAAGGCCTTCGCCCAACAGGAAATCGCGAAAGGTACGGGCCAACACCGAGGTGACCCGCTCTTTGGCGTTCACCAGATACCAGAATTGCGGCAAGGGAAAGCCTTCCACGGGCAGTATCGCAAGATCTTCCCGGTCACCCTGATCGAGAATATGGCCCGAAACAATGGCCAATCCCAGCCCGGCCATGACCGCATGTTTAAGGGCCTCATTGGAGGCGATGGTCATCTGTTCGCGCAACGCCAGCCCGTGGTCTGCCAGAAACTGATTCACTGTGTGCCGCGTACCACTGCCCACTTCACGCACCACAAAACGCTCGTTAGCAATATCGCTCCAGCGCAGCTTGCGCTTGCGCGCCAACGGGTGCTCACGCGAGGCAATCACCACCAGCGGATTGGAGATCAACGGCACAGCTTCCAGACGGGTGTCGTCGGGTGGGTCGCTCACAAAATAAAGATCGTCCAGGTTGTGATCCAACCGTTCCAACAACTGATCGCGGTTGCCCACCTGAAGATCCACTTCAATCCCCGGGTAGCGCTTGCAAAAGGGGCCGAGCAAATGGGGTATGAAGGCATTGGCACTGCTCGCCACAGCCAGACTCAGGCGCCCAGCCTGCATGCCCTGCAGTTCACTAAGACGCATCTCCAGCCGCTCCAGCGAACCAAAAATCTCGCGCGCGGCCACCACCACCTGCTCACCGGCCTCGGTCAGCTTGATACGGCGCCCCACCAGCTCGTACAGCGGCATATCAACCCCTTCCGCCAGTTTTCGCAAATGCGTCGACGCACTGGGCTGGGTAAGATGCAACTGCTCTGCCGCACTGACAATGCCGCCGGATTCTGCCACTCTAAGCAATATCTCAAGGCGACGCAGGGTGCCGATGCGCGCCGCCAAACGCGGCACTGGCGTAGTATTTTTCGGATTGCCCATAGGTTATCCAACAAAGTTTTATATAGCACTATGGCTATGAATTATTGGCGCGTCAACGCGCCCGAAAGAGGACATCACTATGCGTAAATACCTTCCCCTGCTTCTATTCACCTGCCCACCCATCATGGCGCTAGACGTCACGGTGCAGGTGGAAAATCTGAAGTCTGACGACGGTGCGCTCGTCGTACAGGTGTATGACAGTAAAGATACCTGGCTCTCCGACAATACCGTGCTAAGCAAACGACAGGCGCTAACAGCGGGCGATTCCAAAGCGGGCGTTACCATCCCGATTCAACTGGAACCCGGACGCTACGCTCTGTCGGTTTACCATGATGAGAATAACAACGAAAAACTGGACGCCAATTTTATTGGCATTCCCAAAGAACCAGTCGGCCTATCAAATGATCACCGCCCCAAGTTCGGCCCACCGAAATACAAAAAGGCCGAAATTGAAATTAGCGACAATCAAACCGTAGACATCAGACTGGACTAACGTATCACGCTAGCTGCTTTGGACCAGCTCGACCACCCACAACTGCGCCGGTGACTGCTGCCACTCATAACGCTGCAGCAAGCCATCGGCGCCAAGCTGATAACAGGCTGCATCGTCGTATTCGCCACCACGATAGTGGTATACATCCGTCGTCACTTGCTCTACGCAACGCTCACTGAACAACGGTGCAAACAGGCTTTCGGCATGCTCTGGGGTTTTGATAGAGGGGACGAGAACCGTTGCCTCACCTCCCTGCTCCATAATCGCCAACAACGTATCACCGCTGAAAATTCGCATTAACGGGAAAAACACGGTCGTCGGGCTGCAGGCCTGCGAAACAGGAAGACTTCCGTCTGCGCTCCAGCGCAGACCACCGGTCCCCAGCGCGTAACTGGCCGTGCGAACACCACTGGCGTTTTCCCAGTATAAACTTGCGAACACCACCCCCGCTTTGCACCAATACTTGGCCCCCAATACAAAACTCTCACCATCACTGCGACTGGAGCGCGTAACCACACTGCCGTCAGCCTGCCGATGACGGAGCCAAGGCTCGCTGATATCGGTCAATTCGCCATTACAGCGGTAGGTATAGCTTCCCTGAGCGATGAGCGTTTCCGAGGTCGCCAAAGGAAAGAGTTCGGCCAGCGTCCTCACCCGTACACTTCCACCAGCTCGATTAATAGATCGCCGGTATCGGCCGGATTAAGGTAGGCGATGCGGGTGCGCCCGGTATCCACTACCCCATTGGGTGTCACATGCCCGGGTCGAATCCCTTGGTCAGCCAGTACCTGCATCGCCGCATCGATGTCGCTCACCACATAGGCCACGTGATTAATCCCGCCCGCACCACTCTTAACCGAATGCAGCGTTGCGCGCATCTCATCGCTAATGGGCTCAATCAACTCAAACTCGACACTGCCAACCTGCAACAGACCGAACCGCGCTGGCGCCTCCTCCCCAAACGGTGGCAGCACCGTAATATCACTGTCCTCCAGACCGTATATTCGCCGGAATTCAGCGATACTGCCCTGCAGGTCATCAACAATATGTCCCACATGACGCAGTCCGGTAATGAAATCCTTCAGCGCGGCCCGCGCCCGGTTGTTCTCTTGCACCGCTTGACTCCCACTCATATATATGTACTATTGTTATAACATTATATCTCAAATAAACAATCAGCCCAACGGGCGCTCACATCTTAAACAAGGACAGGTATGAAAGTACTGATTCTCGGCATGGGTCATGCCGGCAAGGCCATTGCCCAACAACTGCGAGCCAAGGGCCACCAGATTGTTGGCACCACCACCACACCAGGCAAGGTGGAAGAACTACAGACCCTGGCTGACGACGTCGCAGTACTCAAAGGTAGCGAAACCGACAAGGTTATTGCGGCAGCTCAAGGCTGCGACGCCATCATCGCCACCGTTGCTCCGAACGTAAAAAACACCCGGACCAAAGAAGAGCGCGAGAGCCAGTATCACGAAGTACTGGAAAAGTCCCTCGCCAGCGCCGCCAAGGCCTGTAACCGCGTAATTTTCCTGTCGTCCTTTTCCGTGTATGGCGATGGCGGAGAGGGGACAGACCCCATTACCGAGGAAACACCCACAAGCAACCATGAAGAACCTTCTTCCAAGTATTACCAAGCGGCCGAGCGCAACGCCCTGAGCGTGAGCGGCGGTTGCGTGTTGCGCCTCCCCGACATTCACGGCGCCCCCGGCGATATGACCTTTACCCAGCGCGTAAAGCTCGCCCACGACTACTTTGGCGGCAAGGCGCTGTTTGGCGCTGACGCACCGCTATACACCATCCATTTTGAAGACGTCGTTAATGCAGCTATTCACGCTTTGGAAAAAGGTCTGACCGGTATTTACAACGTTTGCGACAATGACAACCTGCCGCCTACCAATCAGCAGATCTTCGATGCGATCTGCGACAAGGAAGGCTGGTCTCGGCTCGAATTTCTGAATCAGATAAAAGCACCCAACCGCAAGATTTCTGCCGACAAACTCTACGCCACCGGCTACCGGGTTCAGCACGAAGACCCCAACGCCGCCCTGCTGGAGGCCTGAAGCATGGCCAACGTTGTCATTACCGGAAGCACCAAAGGGATCGGCCGCGGACTGGCGGCCGAGTTTGCCCGTCTTGGCCACAAGGTGATGATCGCCGGGCGCAGCCAGCAGGCAATTGATGAAGCCATCGCCAAAATCGGCTCTCAACCCGGAACAGTGACCGGTCGCCCCTGTGAAGTCTCGAAAAAGGAACAGGTACAAGCTCTTTGGGACGCGGCCGTTGCCGAGTTTGGCAGCGTCGATATCTGGATCAACAACGCCGGTCTGGCGCGGACCGTCTGGCCCATTCTGGAAACGCCAGACGAAGAAATACAGGCCATGGTGACCACCAATATGTTTGGCACCATCTTTGGCTCAAAGGTCGCCATCAACGGCATGAAAGCGCAGGGCCACGGCAAACTGTTCAACATGCTCGGTGGCGGCAGCGACGGCGAATTCTTTCCCGGCATTGGCATTTATGGCACCACCAAACGCGGCCTGAATTACTTTACCGACGCGCTGATAAAAGAGAACAAAGACACTCCGCTGGTCATAGGCAAGATTCGTCCAGGCATGGTGATTACCGAGGCCGTCGTAAGAGAAGCCAAAGCTGATCTCGACAACTTCAACAAAAACCGTAAAACCATGAATAACTTGTGTGACACCGTCGAAACCGTCTCACCCTATCTGGTGGAGCAGATTCTGAACACCGAGAAATCCGGAACCAAAATACGCTGGCTGACCGGCGGCAAAATCGCCAAACGCATGATGCTTAGCCGTTTTCGCAACCAGCCCGATAAATTCGAAGCCTTCGGCTTATAAGTAATATTAAGGACACTCCTTTGACTACTAACACCGCTAAAACCGCAGATACAAAAACCATCGACCAGTTTCTGGCTGAAAACCCCAATGTCGACGTAAGTAAAGCCTGGGAGCGCAGCTGGAATATTCTGACTGACATTAAGGACAAGATTGCCGAGCGTTTCCCTAATATTGCGCTGGATCCAACCTGTGCCGGTCGTGAGTACTACACCTCGCCCAACGGAGAGTTTGAAGGGTCCTACCAATCATGGACAGGCGAAGGCGTCGAGTGGCTGGTCAGCTCATGGCTGGGCAATCGCAAAGCCAGCATTCTGGATATGAACGCCACTGCCTTTCTGGGACAAGAGACCGACGTACCCCATTTCATTATGGTGTTTGGCACCATCCCCAAACTGTTTTTCTACTTTGATCTGGTGCCTCGTAAAGACCTTCGCACCAACCCCGAGTATCTGGAAAAATACTACGGCGGCGAAGCCAACGAGGATTTTCTGGCCCTGCGCGGCCACCCTGATTTCCAGTGGTCGGTGAGCCACGGCACCTATATGCGCGCCCTGTTGTCACCTTCGGCGCTGAGCCTGAGCGCGGAACTCGAAGACAAGAACATCGACGTGCTGGAAGAGTATGCGTACAAATTCCTGAATCGCTGGCTGGGATGGCTGGACAACGCCACCCCGCTTCCTGAAAGTGAGCGTGTGGCCCAGCAACAATACGATCACACCGTGCGCCGTCTCGGTTATGAACTCGACCCGATGAACAAACTCGCCGCACAGGTGTTTGGTGAAGATCAGGTGGAGAAGATGATTCAGATGCGTCTGGGTAACGAGCAAATGGCCAAGGCGCGTAAATACTAAAAACCTCCCTCACCCTGACCCTCTCCCCCACGGGAGAAGAGACGCCGGAAGCGGGTACAGAGTGGAAACCGCCCCCTCTCCACACGGGAGAGGGTTGGGGTGAGGGTAACCGGATTCGAAAAATGCACCCAACCCGCTTCCTCGGCATCACCCTCAGCGACGGCATCCAACGCCGTCACATGTTTGCCTACCTGCTCGCCGCGCTGATCTCTTCAGGCTATGCTGGCGCACTTGCGGTATTGCAGCCGGGCCTGCTCGCAGTCATGGACATACCGCTGGCCAGCCAGGGCTCGCTGACCGGCCTGCTGGCGGCGCTGCAGGAAGTCATTCTGATTGCCATGATGCCCCTGTTCGGCGTCATGGCGGATCGCTCCGGTCGGCGAATGGTCTATGCCATCGGGCTTGGGCTGACCGCGCTCGGTTTCTTTCTCTACCCCTATGCCAACAGCATTGGCGAACTGATCGCCTATCGCCTAATTGTCGCCTTCGGCGGTGCCGCGATGATTGGCATGATGGTGACCGTGATTGCGGATTACGCCAGCGAAGCGGATCGCGGCAAAGCGAATGGTTTACAGGGCTTTATCGCCACCATCGGCGCTTTTATTCCACCGATTCTCGGGTTTATGCCGGGTGTATTTGCCAAGCAGGGCATGACTGAACTTGCCGCTCAGCAGATGACTTTCGCCATTGGTGGTGCGATGGGCGTGGTCGGCACGGTGATCGTACTGATCGGACTGGCTCCTCATGTGAAACGACCGAGCGCTGAGCATGAACCGGTTATGCAGATGCTGAAAAACGGACTGGCAGCCGCCAAAGACCACGGTGTTGCCCTGTCCTACGGCGCAGCATTTATCTCACGCGGTGACCTGGCGGTAACCGGCGCATTTATGGGCCTGTGGCTGGTGCAGTTTGGTACCCAGAACCTTGGGATGGCACCCAGTCAGGCCATGCAGGAACTTGCCGTACCGCGAGTACTTACTACGGTAAGCGGCGCTATGGTGGGCGCCTTGCTAATGGGTTTTATCAGTGACCGCATTCGTCGCGGCACGGCTGTTATGTTAGCGTCAGGGCTGGCAGCTGCAGTTTATCTTTCCGTGTCCTTTGTTGATGACCCTACCGCGCCGTGGGTTTTTGCGCTGCTCGGAGTCATGGGTGTGGCAGAAATCAGTGCGTTTGTCAGCTCTCAGGCGCTGGTGGGCCAGCAGGCGCCGGCTGCCCGGCGCGGCGCCGTGATCGGCTTCTTCGGCACGGCAGGCGCAATAGGTATTCTTGTGGGTACCGCCGGCGGAGGCTGGTTGTTTGGTGCCATTTCACCGGCAGCGCCTTTCGTCCTGTTTGGTGCACTTAACGCCGTGGTTTTCATCTGGGCCATTGTGGTCAACAACAAAATCGAAAAGCCAGCATCCGCTTTACCGGAGAACGCAACATGCGCAACCGCTACTTCTTGATCGCACTGGGTCTGCCATTACTGGCAGCATGTAACGATAGCTCGTCGTCCAGCTCTGGCGGTGGCGGTAGTTCTACCAGTCCATCCGAGCAGGGGAGCTACATCGAATACCCCATCAAAGTCGAACAGCAATCTGCGGCTTTTCTGGCAGTCGGAGATATCGACGGCAATAGCGACAACGGTCTCGATATTCTTCTTTCCACACTGGTGGAACAGACACCCCCCGGGCCTCCAAACCCCGCCTCTCGCGGCGCGCTACGAAAATTCAACACCCAGGGCTGTAATGAGCCCGTCAACAACTGCCTGGAAGGCCCCTGGCAGGAGGAAGTGCTGATCGGCACGAACGATCCCCAAGGATACCCTTTTATCAATACGCCCCAGATCTTTGATATTAATGGTGACGGACAAAATGATGTCATTGTTCAGACCGGATTCCTGACCACACTAGGGGGCGCCCATTTCTGGCTGGATGGCAACGACATCAATGCCGGCAGTCGCCCAACGCACAACTATTTTTCTCCAGCCAACACCACACCGGTAACCAACGGTTTGTTCTTCTGGCATGAATCGGATCAGACAGATCTGGACGGCGACGGACTGCTCGATATCGTCACCACCTCGGGTAAAACACAACATCCGGGCAACCCGCTGGGCTCGCCCGACGGAAACGAAGAGTTGAAAGTAGAATGGTACCGGCAGACGGCACCGGGAGAATTCAGCTATCACCCGATCACTGCCACCGACAGTGAAGGCAATACCATAAGCAATATAGGCGGCGTATTTGTCAAACTCCACGACATCGACGGAGACGGCGACAAAGACATTGTGCTAAGTCAGTTCTTTGATCACACCTACGACACGACACCACCGGCAAGCCTGAACCCCTCGCTGGTGTGGTTGGAAAATGTCACCCGTCCGGCACTGACCAATAATTTCGCCGGTGAGTGGCGCTACCATGTCATCGACAATACCATCGGCCTTGGCTATCACATGGAGTTTGCCGATATCGACCACGACGGCAAAGAAGAACTCGTCGTCGACAACCACAACAATGATGGCGATCCCCGCTGGCAGGATAAGGACGGTAATGTCGTGGTGCCACCCGGCATCTATTGGTTTGAAATCCCCGAAAATCCAACCGCCGTCAGCCAGTGGGAAAAACACGTCATTTCAGAGAATTTTGGCGTAACTCTCTACTACGGCAATCCTGCCAGCCAAGGCGTTCCTGGCATTTTCAATGTCGGAGATATCAACAACGACGGCCTGCTTGATGTGGCGGTACCCGGTGATGGCAACAGTACGCTCTACGCCTTCATCCAACAAAGCGATGGCAGTTTCCGGGAAGACATTGTGGACGAAGCCAAAATGTTCGGCATGGCCATCGTCGCAGATATCGACGGCGACGGGCTCAACGAGATAGTTGCCGCCCAACACAATTCGCTGGACATGGATCCGGCAGAAACCGACAGCCCGGATGA
Source organism: Litorivivens sp. (assembly GCF_057445395.1). NCBI lineage: Bacteria > Pseudomonadati > Pseudomonadota > Gammaproteobacteria > Litorivivens > Litorivivens sp. Next base: position 2,739 of record NZ_JBVBUV010000063.1, on the reverse strand, counting down.
TTTGCAATTGCCGCCGGGGAAACTGTCGATTTACAAGTATCAGTAAGTCGTACAGATCATTCGCGAGCAAGCAACCGTTGCTTGCTCGCGAAGATATGTCTCCGTACTACCCCGCAAAATCCGCTTCACTGGCTTTCATCATTTCTTCCAGAAACCACTGCGGAAACTGCCCTACAAACTTGTTCATATCCCAGAAGTCGCTCCAGCGGTACACCAGTCCATCCTTGATTTCATGCATGGTGCAAAAACGGTGCTGGGCGGTTTCACCAGAGGTAAAAGTCCACTTTTCGGTGTGATCGAGAAATACCATATCGCCATCACCGGCCAGATGATGGGTTGTCTGCTCCTGTCGGGAGAGATGATTGAACGCAATCTGTAGCCGCTTGACGCAGTTGTCCGGGCCCTTGGCACCCACATCATCAGTAGGCACGTCTTCGTAGAATATTTCGGGATGCATGCAGCTTTTCATGGTATCCCAGTCCATCTCACTCAGTGCCTGCCACATTTTTTTGACAATAGCCTTATTACTTTCAGTCGACATAACTCTTTCCTGTATCGCGAGTGAGAGGGTTGTTACATCTGCGGTACGGCAGCCAGATCAATAGGCAGCTCAAAACGCTCATAGCGGTCAGCGCGATCACGCAATGTAGCAACACTTTCTTCACCGTTCAGCATGATGATAACGCGCTGCTCCTTTACGCCCTGTAAGGTAAAACGCGCGAGCTCGTCCAGGTCCTGAAAATTAAGGTCCATTCCCGCCGCTTCTGCGGCTGCTTTGAATTCTTCAACCGACGGTACACGCACCGGCTCGCGATCAACACCCAGATCTTTGGGTCGATTGCGCTCCGTTGTCCAAATGCCCGTAGCCAAAACGCCACCTGATGGATAGAAGATGGAGGCGCGCAAATTTGTATTTTCGGTAACCAGCTGCGCGGCCAGACACTCGGTAATGCAAGACACGGCTGCTTTACTGGACGCATAAACGGATTGATAGGGTAGTGGCGAGATACCACCATCACCGGATGACGTATTGATGATGTGCCCTTCTTTGCCCGAAGCGATCATCCGCGGCACAAAAGATTGAATGCCGTGCACCACACCCATCACATTAACGCCGTGCACCCATTTCCAGTCATTGGGTTTGGTTTCCCAGATATTGAGTGACGGTGCCGCAACGCCGGCGTTATTGAACAACAAATGACATTCGCCGTAGCGGTCAAATACTGTATCGGCCAGGGCATCAACAGACTCGGGCTTGGATACATCGGTCACCACGCCGCTCACTTCGCCACGGCTGCCGAGTTCGCCGAGTACCTTGTCCAACGCGCTTTGCTCAACATCGCCTATAACAACCTTGGCGCCCTCATCAAGCAGCGCTGCAACCAACGCCTTGCCAATGCCGCTTGCGCCGCCAGTAACGACGGCAACCTTCCCATTAAAATCCTGCATGGACCACCTCTTATTATCAGCTTTTCAGGCCTGCGACAGAAAACCGCCGCAGCAACACCCCACTGATAGTAGAAGCTTGCCAACGGTGTGGAGATTACAACTCGGTCAGACTTGCCGGATAGGCCTTTGCCAAGGGTAGGTCTTTACCAGGGGTAGACTGCGCGATCCCGATACAGGCCGCCACTGGGGCCATCATCCGGCAGTGTGGCCAACCAGACGATGGTGTCAGCGCCTTCATCCGGTGTACGCGGCGCATCAGGTCCACCAAGCTCTGTATTCACCCAGCCAGGGCAGGCCGCATTGACCAAAATCTGAGGGTATTCCTTTTCAAGTTCTCGCGCCAACAGCACCGTCATTGCATTAACTGCCGCCTTGGAACTGCGATAGGCCACCGTTGAACCCATCGCCATTTCGCTCATCGATGCCAGTTCGGTGGACACGTTAACCACCCGGCCGGCGCCTTTCTTCTGAATCAGTGGCACGAGCAGCTGGCAGCAGTTAAGTACACCCAGCAGATTGGTTTCCAGAGTTTCACGCAGACAGTCCGGTGACAATTCAAAAAACGATTGCCAGTGATCCAGTGCCACACCCGCGTTGTTAACCAGAATATCGAGCCCCCCAAAGCGCGTACGAATTCCCTCGGCCAGAGCCTCCAGCGACCCGCGATCATCAACCGCCAGGGCGACCACCTCAACCGGCAACCCCTGCTTGGCCAGCGCATCCAGCGCCGTGGCGCGTTCAGCCGCGCGACAGCCAGCCATTACCCGAACGCCCTGTTGCGCCAACTGTTGGGTTACCGCCAAACCGATACCACGATTTGCACCTGTTACCACTGCTACTTTTTCTGTCATCGAACAACCTTTTTAGCTGAAAGCGTTTGTTTGCGCTTTATGACTTGAGACTTTAATACTATTGTTATATCTTTATTACATTATCATGATCGCCACCCCCGACCAAGCAAAAGACGCGTGCCGGGGTTTCGCCAGCAAAGGAACACGCCATGACTGACTACTACGGCTACCGCAAAAAATTTGCCGTGCTTGTACCCTCAACCAACACTGCAGTGGAAACCGAGTACCATAAAATGGCACCCGAAGGCGTTGTTCTGGCCACACGCGGCTGCGTGATTCCGCCATTCAGCGTGAAAACCGAAGACGATTTCGTCAACATGGTGAAAGCAATCGGTGCGGCGACAGAGCAGGGCTTACGCGACGCCTTGACCTGCCAACCCGACCACGTGATTTTTGGCTACTCCGCCGAAACCTTCTGGGATGGCAAGGAACGCTCCGA
>NZ_JBVBUV010000062.1:0-21548 GCF_057445395.1 Litorivivens sp. | reverse complement strand
ACCTCGCGTCTATCTTGTACCATCGACGATTTTATGTGATAGGAATAATGTAACTTATTGATTATTTGGGGTGGCGCACGATTGCCATGTGACAAAAGTGCGCCCTCTAATGGCAGCTTACTGCTATTCCAGCGTTTAAGTTTGGGCTGTTCCAGTCACAAGGTTTCCAGTCCAGCCTCAAAGTGTTTCTGATGTTCGCGCTTATTCCCAGCTAAGCGCACCACCCGTTTGATATTCAATCACGCGAGTCTCAAAGAAGTTCTTCTCCTTACGCAAATCCATAATCTCGCTCATCCACGGGAAGGGGTTTTGCGCGCCGGGGAATTGTTCTTTCAGGCCGATCTGTACCAGGCGGCGGTTGGCGATGAAGTGGAGGTATTGCTCCATCATGCCGGCGTTCATGCCGAGTACACCGCGCGGCATGGAGTCGCGGGCGTATTCGATTTCGAGCTGGGTGCCTTCCACGATCATCTGGGCTACTTCCTGCTGGAACTGGGCAGTCCACAGGTGGGGGTTTTCCAGTTTGATCTGGTTGATCAGGTCGATACCAAAGTTCAGGTGCATGGATTCGTCGCGCAGAATGTATTGGAACTGTTCTGCAACGCCGGTCATTTTGTTGCGGCGGCCCATGCTGAGGATCTGGGTGAAGCCGCAGTAGAAGAAGATGCCTTCAGTTACGCAGTAGAAGCCGATCAGGTTGCGCAGCAGTTCCTGATCCGTTTCCGGGGTGCCGGTTTTGAAGGTGGGGTCGCTCAGGGCGGCGGTGTGCTTGAGGCTCCAGGCCGCTTTTTTGGCGATGGAGGGCAGCTCGCGGTACATGTTGAAGACTTCGCCTTCGTCCATGCCCAGTGACTCTACACAGTACTGGTAGGCGTGGGTGTGGATGGCTTCTTCAAAAGACTGACGCAGCAGGTACTGGCGACACTCGGGGTTGGTGATATGGCGATAGGCGGCCAGCACCAGGTTGTTGGCAACCAGTGAGTCTGCGGTAGAGAAGTAACCCAGTGAGCGCATAACAATGCGGCGCTCGTCTTCGGTGAGACCTTCGGGGTTTTTCCACATGGAGATGTCGGCCGACATATTTACTTCTTGCGGCATCCAGTGGTTGGCGCAGCCGTCGAGGTATTTCTGCCAGGCCCAATCGTATTTGAAAGGTACCAGTTGGTTAACGTCGGCGCGGCAGTTGATGATGCGCTTATCGTCTACCTGAATACGGGCGGCGCCCATGTCGAGTTCTTCCAGGCCGGCGGCTACGTCGAGTTCTTCGAGAGCGCGTTCGGCGCGTGCCTGCAGTGATTCATCGGCGATCACTTCGTCACCGATGGCTTCGGCAGGAGCTGCTGCTGGTGCAGCTGCCTGGGGTGCCGATTGGGGCGCTGCAACGGGCTTTTCTACGTAGGCGGCCGGCGCAGGTTCTTGTACGGGTGCCGCTTGCTGTTGCATAGCGGGTTCTTCTGCCGGTGGGGGCGGCGGGGTGTTGCGTTTGGACGAGATCGCGTCCATAGCTTCGTCGGTGTTGTAATCGTCCCAGCTTAACATCGAATTTCCTTGGCTCTTAGCTGTGTTGGTTTGCTGCATGGATACCCACCTTTGTTGTTATGACAGTGAACGGGTACTGCGCGTTCGGTTGTGTTCGTGTTCGTGCTTGTGAGCGCTGTCTATAACCTTAAGGGTTTAGACAGCGCCCACAGGCGTTTTACTGACAAGCCTCGCAATCCGGATCATCCAGTGAGCAGGCGGCTGGTACGGGAGCTGCCGTTGGGGCGGCTTCCGGGGCCTGCGACGACACCTTGTTCATGGTGCCGCGATCGACTGTGGATTTCTCGGTGGTGGACGCTGCCAGTGCACGGAGGTAGTAAGTGGTTTTGAGACCACGGAACCAGGCCATGCGGTAGGTAACGTCCAGTTTTTTGCCAGAGGCGCCGGCAATGTAAAGGTTCAGTGACTGAGCCTGGTCGATCCACTTCTGACGGCGCGAGGCGGCGTCTACCAGCCAGCGCGGCTCAACTTCAAAGGCGGTGGCGTACATGTCTTTCAGATCTTGCGGAATGCGGTCGATCTTCTGTACTGAGCCCTCGTAGTATTTCAGGTCGTTGACCATCACGCTGTCCCACAGGCCGCGCGCTTTCAGGTCGCGTACCAGGTAGGGGTTCACGACGGTGAATTCGCCAGAGAGGTTCGATTTCACGTACAGGTTCTGATACGTGGGCTCGATCGACTGCGATACACCGGTGATGTTGGCGATGGTTGCAGTCGGGGCAATGGCCATCACGTTGGAGTTGCGCATGCCGTCTTGCAGCACTTTGTTGCGCAGGCTCTGCCAATCCAGCGTTTGGGTGCGGTCCACTTCAATAAACTGCTCGCCGCGCTGGGCAATCAGGTTGTCGAGGGAGTCGATGGGCAGAATGCCTTGGCTCCACAGTGAACCTTCGTAGCTGGCGTAGCGGCCACGCTCGGCGGCGAGATCGCTGGAGGCTTTGATGGCGAAGTAGCTGACGGCTTCCATGGAGCGGTCGGCAAAGTTCACGGCGCTGTCGGAGGCGTAGGCAATGTGCTGCTTATACAGGGCATCCTGGAAGCCCATGATGCCAAGGCCCACCGGGCGGTGCTTGAAGTTGGAGTTCTGCGCTTGCGGCACGGAGTAGTAGTTAATGTCGATCACGTTGTCGAGCATGCGCACGGCGGTGTTGATCGTTTTCTCCAGCTTGGCGTGGTCCAGACCGTTTTCAGTCACGTGCTGAGCCAAGTTCACTGAGCCCAGGTTGCAGACCGCGATTTCCTCTTTGTTGGTGTTGAGGGTGATCTCGGTACACAGGTTGGATGAGTGAACCACACCGGCGTGTTGCTGCGGGCTGCGCAGGTTGCAGGGATCTTTGAAAGTGATCCACGGGTGGCCTGTTTCAAACAGCATGCTCAGCATTTTGCGCCACAGATCGGCAGCCTTCACTTTCTTGTGGTGTTTCAGCTGGCCGCTGGCCGCCATCGCTTCGTATTCTTCGTAGCGTTTTTCAAAGGCGGTGCCGTACAGATCGTGCAGATCGGGCACGTCGCTGGGCGAGAACAGGGTCCACTGGCCGTCGGTGAACACGCGCTTCATAAACAGGTCGGGTACCCAGTTGGCGCTGTTCATGTCGTGGGTGCGGCGACGGTCGTCACCGGTGTTCTTGCGCAGCTCGAGGAATTCCTCGATGTCCATGTGCCAGGTTTCGAGGTAGGCACACACGGCGCCCTTGCGCTTGCCGCCCTGGTTTACTGCTACGGCGGTGTCGTTAACCACTTTCAGGAAGGGCACAACACCCTGTGATTTGCCGTTGGTGCCTTTGATGTAAGAGCCCAGTGCGCGCACTGGCGTCCAGTCGTTGCCGAGGCCGCCGGCAAACTTGCTCAGCATGGCGTTGTCTTGAATGGCGCCGTAGATACCGTGCAGGTCGTCGGGCACGGTGGTCAGGTAGCAGCTGGAGAGCTGCGGACGCAGGGTGCCGGAGTTGAACAGGGTCGGGGTGGAGCTCATGTAATCGAAGGAGCTCAGCAGTTCATAGAACTCGATGGCGCGGGCGTTCTTGTCGTCTTCGCGGGTCGCCAGACCCATCGCGACGCGCATGAAGAAAATCTGCGGCAGTTCGATGCGCACATCGTTGCTGTGAATGAAGTAGCGGTCGTACAGGGTTTGCAGGCCGAGGTAGTTGAACTGGTTGTCGTTCTCGGGCTTGATGGCCTGGCCCAGACGCACCAGGTCGTAATCGCGCAGTTCCGGCGAGATCAGTTCCAGCTCAATGCCTTTTTCAACATAGGCAGCCAGTGCCTTGGGGTAGTACTCGACCATATCGTGCTGGGTGGCGCTTTCGGCAATGCCGAGGAAGTTGAGTGCTTCGGCGCGCAGTTTGTCCAGCAGCAGGCGGGCAGTAACGTAGCTGTAGTTGTGTTCTTTTTCCACCAGCGAGCGGGCGGCGATAACCAGAGAGGTGTTCACCTCGTGGGCAGCCACGCCGTCATACAAACCTTTCAGTACTTCGTCGAGTACCGCTTTGGCGCTGACATCGGCGAGGCCTTCGCAGGCTTCGTTAACGATGAATTCCAAGCGGCCCAGATCCAGCGGGGTCAGGGAGCCATCTTCCTGGGTGACGCGAATGGAAGGGTGAGCCTTTTCTTCGGGCTGGGCCTTCTTGCGTTCTTCGGCGCGGGCGGCGCGGTACAGCACGTAATCGCGAGCCACTTTGTGTTCGCCGCTGCGCATCAGGGCCAGTTCTACCTGATCCTGAATATCTTCAATGTGGATGGTGCCGCCGGAGGGCATGCGGCGTTTGAAGGTGGCGCTCACTTGTGATGTCAGCTTGGCTACGGTTTCGTGAATGCGGGTAGAGCCGGCTGCATTGCCGCCTTCCACCGCCAGAAACGCCTTGGTGATAGCCACTGAAATTTTGTCGTCGGTATAGGGTACGACGGTGCCGTTGCGTTTAATAACGCGCAGCTGGCCCGGTGCCGTTGCCTGAATTTCGGCGCTGGAGGGGACGTTGGGCGGCTGTTGAGCGGCGCTTTGGGGGCTTTGTTGTTCGTGGGTTTGCATGGTCTCTCCGGACGTTTTGGCTATCTATATCTAGTGTGTGACTGTCTGTTGACTACAACATCTGGAATGTTGAAAAACACGGTACCGCTTACGGCTTGATCCAACTACCTGCCTGCGACAATCTTCGGGGAAGTGGTAATGATCGTTGACGAACTCGTTGCGAAAAGCCTCGATCTTATAGTTTTCACCCCGGAGACTGGTAGTGCCATCTGGTGTGGCCCCGCAGTCAAGGACACAAGATAGTGCGGTTTTAGTGTATGTGCAAGCACTAAATATTGGGGATTGCGTGTGGGAAAGCTGTGGATAACTTAAAGGTGGGCGGGTGCTAACCTGCAGCCTCCCGGCATGGCCACTTTTCAGCTGAGCAGTGTCAACATGGCGCAAAAAACCGCCTTATACGGAGTTCTTATAAGCAGTATAAGTCTTATGATGTTTACAAGGGTGTTGGTCAGGCGGTCGCCGCAACGGGTTCGGTTTTGTGGAAGGCGATGAGGTGTTCCACGTCGGCTTCGATGGTGATGGTTTCGCCAATCTGAAAATCCCGGTGGCTGGGGAGCAGGGCTTCTACGGTGCTGCCGGTGGGTAGGGCCAGTTTGTAGAGCGTGGCGCCGCCATTGAACACTTTCTTTTCTACCGTGGCGGCGATGCCGCCAAAGTCACTGAGAATGATGTCATCCGGGCGCAGCAGCACATCTACCGGTGAGCCTTCCTGCCAGGGGTAGGCGCGGTTGCCGTGCAGGTCGCCCAGCTCGGTGTTAATGCTGTTGGGGCCGGTCACAATGCCGGGGAGAAAGCGGCCGCGACCGATAAATTCCGCTACCAGCCGGTTGGCGGGTTCGTGGTAGAGGTTGAACGGGGTGTCCCACTGCTGCAGCGCGCCGTGGTAGAGCAGGCCTATATGGTCGCTGAAGGCGAAGGCTTCTTCCTGATCGTGGGTGACCAGAATGGCGCTGATACCGAGGTCCTTGAGAATGTCGCGCACTTCCAGGCTAAGACTTTTGCGTAGTTCTGCGTCGAGGTTGGAGAAGGGCTCGTCCATCAGCAGCAGTTGCGGCGCCGGCGCTAGAGCCCGGGCCAGGGCAACGCGCTGTTGTTGGCCGCCGGAGAGTTCGTGAGGGTAGCGATTTTCCACCCCGCTCAGGCGCACCAGCTCCAGCAGACGACCGACGATGCGATTCTGTTCGGCGGCACTTTTCTTGCGAAAGCCAAAGCAGATGTTTTGTTTTACGGTGAGGTGGGGGAAGAGGGCGTAGTCCTGAAATACCATGCCAACCTTGCGCTGCTCCGGCGCTAGAGAAAAGCCGGGCTTGCTCAGCAGGGTGTCGCCCAGCCAGATTTCGCCCTGGCTGATCGACTGAAAACCCGCGATAGCACGCAGTGCGGTGGTTTTGCCGCAACCGCTTGGCCCGAGCAGACAGCAGATGTCGCCTTCATTAACGTGGAAGTTGATATCGTTAATGACGGGCTCGCCGTCGTACTGGCATTGGATGTTTTTAAGCTGGAGCATGGGGATCCGCCGTTTGTGCTGCTAGTGGGGGCTCATTGGCAATAGGCAACAAGCGACCCCGCTGCGCGTGGGAGCTGGCTTTGCCAGCGATGGCGGGCTGACAGTTCCCGGCGCGTTCATGGCCTACTTCGCCGCCTCAAGCAACAAAAATTCCATCAGCGCCTTCTGCGCGTGCAGCCGGTTTTCGGCTTCGTCCCAGATGACGGAGTCCGGCCGATCCATCAGCTCTGCCGATATTTCCTCGCCGCGATGGGCGGGCAGGCAGTGCATATACAGGGCGTCGCTTTTGGCGTGTTTCATCAGTTCTTGGTTTACCTGAAAACCGGCGAACTGACGGCGGCGCTGCGCCTTTTCCTTTTCCTGTCCCATCGAAGCCCACACGTCTGTAACCAGCAGGTCAGCGTCTTTGGCAGCCTTGGAAGGGATGGTGGTGATTTTCACGCGCTCACCGGCCTGTTTGACCAGTTCGGCGCGTGGTTCAAAGCCGCGCGGGCAGGCAATGGCGAGCTCGAAATCGAACTGAATGGCGGCGTTGATGTAGCTCTGGCACATGTTGTTGCCGTCGCCAATCCAGGCCACTTTTTTGCCCTGAATGCTGCCGCGATGCTCCACATAGGTCTGGATGTCGGCCAGCAGTTGGCAGGGGTGAAAGTCGTCGGTCAGGGCATTGATTACCGGTACCGAGGAGTACTCGGCAAAGGTTTCAATAATGTCGTGGCCAAAGGTACGCATCATAATGATGTCGACCATGGATGACATAACCCGGGCGCTGTCTTCAATGGGTTCGCCACGGCCGAGCTGGGTATGCTCGGGTGCGAGAAACATGGCGTGCCCGCCCATCTGTGCCATGCCGGCTTCAAAGGAGATGCGGGTGCGGGTAGAGGATTTCTCAAACAGCATACCCAGCACATAGTTGTTAAAGCGCGGCGTTTCCGTGCGCGCTTTGTGCTGGGCTTTCAGTTCAATTGCGCGCTGTATCAGCTGCTGCAATTCGCTGGGTGAGCAATCCATTAAGCTCAAAAAATGCCTGACGGCCATTGTGATTTACTTCTTGTTGGATTTGCGACGATCAGGCGGCGTTGCGTTGCGCGGCCCAGCTTTCAATCAGTGGGCACAGCGTATCGATCAGCTGCTGAACTTCGTCTTGGTTGATAATAAGTGGCGGCAGCAAGCGCACCACCTTGTCGGAGGTGACATTGATCAGCAGGCCGGCGTCCAGCGCTTGCTGTACCAGCTCGCCGCAGGCGGCTGCCAGTTCAATGCCTACCATCAGGCCTTTGCCGCGTACGGTTACCACGCCTTTGATTCCGCTGAGGCGTTGTCGCAGACCGTCGCGCAGGGCCTGGCCCATTAGCTGGGCGTTTTCAATCAGCTTGTCATTCTGCAGGGTTTCAACCACTGCCAGTCCGGCAGCACAGGCCAGCGGGTTGCCGCCGAAGGTGGTGCCGTGATTGCCGGGCTTGAACAGCTCGGCGGCTTTGCCGTGAGCCAGGCATGCGCCAATAGGAATGCCGCCGCCGAGACCTTTGGCGGTAACGACCACATCGGGCATGATGGTGCTGTGCTGGAAGGCAAAATATTTGCCGGTTCTGCCGTTACCGGTTTGCACTTCGTCGAGCATCAGCAACCAGTGGTTTTTGTCGCACAGTTCGCGCAGCTGTTCGAGGAAGCCTTCGGGCAGCATGTTGATGCCGCCTTCGCCCTGTATCGGTTCAAGCAGCACGGCGCATACGTCGTGATTGTTCTTGGCAATGGTTTCCAGTGCTTTGATATCGCCATAGGGCGCGCGGGTAAAACCATTGACCAGCGGCTCAAAGCCGGCTTGTACTTTGCGACTGCCAGAAGCAGTCAGCGTGGCGAGGGTACGACCGTGAAAGGCGCCTTCCATGACCACGACGGTGGGGCGATCGATATCGCGGCTATGACCGTACAGTCGTGCCAACTTCAGCGCGGCTTCGTTGCCTTCGGCGCCAGAGTTGCAGAAAAACACATTGTCCATGCCAGACAGGCCGCACAACGCGTCGGCCAGCGCCTGCTGATTTTTAACGCCGTACAGGTTGGAGGTGTGCAGCAGTTGGCCGGCCTGCTCCTGAATGCGGCGTGTCAGTTCAGGGTGGGCGTGGCCCAGTGCGTTAACGCCGATGCCGCTAACAGCATCCAGGTAGCGCTTGTCCTGCTCGTCTACGAGCCAGACTCCCTCGCCGCGAACAAAGTTCACGGGCAACCTATTGTAGGTAGACATTACCGTATTGGGCATGACCATCCCCAGTGTTTGGATTCTTTGAAAATAAGAACGTAAATTCTTGCGTATAACGTAAAAGGGCAGCCAACGCTGCCCACCGAACGGATCATCATATAACCATTGTGAGGGGCTGGCAATGCCCCTGCGCGCAAGTGTTGGCGAGGCTTTGCCGGCTACTGACCGAAGAACTTCTGCAGCTTGTCGCGGGCTTTCTCCTTGAGCTTTTCTTTGCCGCGATCTATTTCCTCGCTCGCCTTTTCCTTGGCTTCGGCCTTGGCCTTGCCGGCAATGGTGTCGCGGAAGCGGGCAGTATCGAATTTACAGGGCAGGCCTTTGTCGCCGACCAGTGATCCTTTGCATTTCACGGGAATAACGAGGTCTTTCAGCTTGTCGTTTACGCGACAGGCGTTGTCTTCGTGAATATTTCCCAGAATGCGCAGCCCGGCGCTGTAGTTCAGGTCCATGCTGGCAATGTCGACCTGGCCTTTGCCTTCCAGTGCCATGCCTTTGAGCTGGGCGGTGAGGGCGCTGTTGTCGATACTGTTGCCGTTGATGGTAATCGCGCCGCTGAGGTCTTCAAAGCTGGTGGCTTTGGGCCAGGCGCTGGTGTCGATGGTTTCTTTGTGCATCAAGGCAATGCCCTGACAGGCATAGGCGGCCATGCTGGTGCCTTCAAATTTACCCTGTTTAATTGCGAAATCGGCCTTGCCCTTGGCGTTGTTGCGCAGCGCGGAGACGCGGTTTCCGGTGGTATTCAGGTCCAGGTTGATATTGGCGAGACCGGAAAACTGCTGCATTTCGGCCAGCTGAGTCAGCAACGGAAGGGTTTTAACATCGGTCACGTTGGCTTTAACCAGCCAGCGAGGTGTTGCATCGGCGGCATTGATGGTCGCATTGGCCTGAAAACGACCTTCATACAGTTGGCCACTCAGCGGGGAGACTTTGATCACTCCGTCCGCGGCGCTGGCATTGAGCACCAGTTGGCGAATGGGAATCTGATTAATGATCAGCTCACCGGCATTGAGCCCGGCGTCAAAGCGCAGGCCGCGCAGGGTTTCCAGGGGCAGCAGATCCGTTTCCGGTGCAGGGTCGGCGCTGGCGGTTTGCGTTTCTCCAGCGGGCTCTTCGGGGGTAGGTGCTAGGTAGCGATCGGCGTCAATTTTGTCGAGATTCAGGCGGGCAAATACCGCACCGGTTTCCAGGGTATAGCGCACTTCGCCATTGAGCTTGGTGTCATCAAGCGCAATATTCAGGGGTTTCAGTGCTACCTGCCCGGGTTCTCCACCCAGCGTTGTGTCCAGCGACAGCTTGCGCAGGGTGTTCGGATCCTGCATGGGCGGCAGACTTTGACCGAGCTGGGCCAGCAGTTCGCGTGGGGAGAATTCGGCTATCGAGAGTGTGCCCGCCAGCTGGGGCGTGCTGTCGAACTGGCTGACCACCAGGTTGCTGTCTATCTGTACCTTGTTAAGCGACAGCTTGAGCGGCGACAGCTTTATCTGGCTCTGGGCCAGGTCGGCGTCAATATTACCGTTGAGGGCGAGGTCTATTTTCTTCTGGTTTGTGGCGTCGCCCTGCAGGCTGACGGTGCTGCTCAGCGAGTCCAGCATGACCCGCTTGAACTGCTCGCCCAGTGTGAGGTTGGCCTGGAGCTGCGCGAGGATATCCATTGCCGGCTCGGTGGTGGCCAGATGGAACTGCATATTCAGAGGAAATGCCTGCTGCGGGGTGATATCTGAGGCCTGCAACGAGAAGTTATCCAGCGTGGTGGTCTGGCCGCTCTGGGCGTCGTGGTAATGAACGCGTGTGTCGCTGATGGCCACTTCGCTGATATTGAAGACCAGTGTCTTGGCTTCACCTTCCGGCGCTTGTTCGGCGGGGCTTTCCTGCGCGTCTGCCCCGGATTCGGGCATTATTCGCTCCCAGTTACCGCGCCCTTCCTTATCAAGCGCCAGGTTGAGCTCCAACCCCGCCAGCTCAAAGCGGTGCACGGCGGGCTGCATCTTAATCAACGAGCGCAGGCTGACGCGCGCCACCAGATGCTCGAGCTCTAAAAAGGGTTCGTTGTCGAGTCGCGCCTTGACTGTGTTCAGCTCCAGCCCCAGAGGGATAAACGACCAGCCGATATCGCCATCTAGCTGCAGGTCAAGCCGGGTATGGGTTTCGGCCGCTTTTTCGATCTGGGGTTTGAAATCATTCGGGTCAAACAGGAATAGCAGGCTAGCCGCTGCGATGCCGACCAGCGCCAATAGGCCTGCTAGGGCAAAAACCAGATAACGCAATGCAGAGGACATGGATAACACTCCTGTGAGTTGAATTGGCGCGGCTGCGCCCAAATATACTGTTATATCTGGGCACTATAGCAAAAGGACGGCGCTAGCTTGTGGAACTGCTACCAATCTTCTTTGTCGTAGTGTCCGTAGAACAGGTACAATGTCGCAAAGCCAGAGTGGCTGGTGGTTATAGCGAAAGCTTTTAGCGAAAAGCAAGGTGAATGATGGACATCATAGACACGATCAAAAAGCAGATCGAAGAAAACCCGATCATCCTTTATATGAAGGGCTCCCCGAATCAGCCCCAGTGCGGTTTTTCCGCGCGTACGTCTCAGGCGGTCATGGCCTGTGGCGAGCGCTTCGCGTTTGTCGATGTGCTTTCCAACCCGGATGTTCGCGCCAACCTGCCCAAAGTGGGCAACTGGCCAACCTTCCCCCAGCTCTGGGTAGAAGGCGAGCTGGTCGGTGGCTGCGATATCGTGTGTGAAATGCACGAAAATGGCGAGCTGCAAACCCTGCTGAAAGAAGTGGGCGCCAAGCACCCGGCTCCACAGCAGTAAGTCTTTTTTCTTCAAAAAACCCGCCCGGCTGGCGCCCGGCGGGTTTTTTTGTGCCTGACCTCAGGTAAAGGTGCAGGTGAAATGTTTTCACCGTAATCTAAACGAGAATACTTTTCATTTGTATTTAGAGTTGGTATAGTCCGCGCACTTAATCTGTAGTTCTCGGTGCAGCAGTAGTGGCACCAATACAATACCAATGGGGAAGACACGATGAAAAAAACTGCTTTGGCCGTGGCAATGGCCGCACTGGCACCCGTCGTAATGGCGGCGCCCACCACAGAAGAAATGTGGGAAACCATCCAGAAACAACAGCGCGAAATTGAGCGTCTTAAGGCACAGTCCAAGCAGACTGACGCCAAAATCGAAGCCACCGCCAGCGCGGTTGAGCGCGGCGGCAACAGCGGCTGGAGCAGCAAGACCTCTATTGGCGGTTACGGCGAGCACCATTTCAATCACTTCAAAGACAAAGACGATCAGGTAGATGCACACCGCTTTGTTGTTTATATCGGCCACGAATTCACCGATACCATTCGCTTCTTCTCTGAAGTCGAGCTGGAGCATAGCCTGGCGGGCGACGGCAAGCCGGGTGAGGTTGAGCTGGAGCAAGCCTTTATTCAGTGGGATTACGCCCAGAACCACAATGTCACCATCGGTCAGTTCCTGATCCCGGTTGGCATTCTGAACGAAACGCACGAGCCGGATACTTTCTACGGCACCGAGCGCAACAATGTTGAAGGTCGCATCGTACCAACTACCTGGTGGGAAACCGGCGTGATGCTCGGCGGTGAAATTCTGCCCGGCCTGACCTATAACCTGGCTGTGCACAGCGGTCTGGAAATTCCTGTTCCGCCGAGCAGCAGCGCGTTTGCTATCCGTAGCGGTCGTCAAAAATCCGCCGAAGCCAATGCAGAAGATCTGGCCTACACCGCACGCATCAAGTACACCGGCATCAGCGGTCTTGAGCTGGCTGCCACTGCGCAGCAACAGCAGGACGTAACTCAGGGCGCATTGCCCGGTGAAGATGCCGAAGGCACATTGCTGCAAGCCCATGCGCGCTACTCCATTGCCGGTGTTACGCTGACCGCGTTTGCCGCCCAGTGGGATATCGACGGCGATACTTTCGAGCTGGCAGGTGCCGACGAACAGGAAGGTGCTTATCTTGAAGCGTCTTACAAAATCACTCCGAAACTGGGTGTGTTTGTGCGCCAGAGCGAGTGGGACATGCGAGCCGGCGGTTCTGCCGATACCGAGATCGAACAGGTTACTGCGGGTGTGAACTACTGGCTGCATGAGCGTGTTGTGCTGAAAGCTGATATCGTTGATCACAAGCCGCCCAGTGGCACTGCGACTGATAACGACGGCTTTAACCTCGGTGTTGGCTGGAGTTTCTAAGCCTGTATGGCAAAATATTCTTCATGTGCATTAGGGGGCGGTAGCCCCCTTTTTTGTCGATTAAGTCGATATGTTAGTGCTGTGCTTCTTGTTTTGCTGGCAGGGTCAGCGCTGGCGCGCGGCAGCTACATGACCATGGCGGAATTTGTCGACAGCGGTTTTGGTGGTGAAGTGCCAGCGCCAAAAACGCTGTGGCTTAGCGGCGACGTGCAGCAACGCCTGGAGCGTATTTTCGGGCATCCTTATAAGGCCTTGCGGGTTCGCTATTGGCAGCAGGACGGCAAAACGGCATGGATGTTGGAAGAAATTGGTAAGGAAATGCCCATCACGATGGGTGTGCTGGTCAATGGCAATAGCATAGAGCGAGTTCGTATACTCACTTACCGTGAAAGTCGTGGCGGCGAAGTTCGCCATCCCTTCTTTACCGAGCAATTTGAAGGCGCGGTGTTGCAGGCCGACGACGCGCTCGACAGACAGATCGATGGTATTACCGGTGCAACACTCTCCGTTCGCGCCGTGACTCGCGTTGCCCAAGCGGCACTGGTGTTGGCTGAAGTGGTGAATCAAACCCCCTGATGAAACGTTCTCTGCGGTTGTTTCTGTTGCGTTGGCATCGGCGCCTCGGTGTCGCGGTTGCCTTGGTGGTAGTCATGCTCGTGGTCACTGGCATTGTGCTCAACCACAGTGCCGAACTCCGGTTGGATGAAAAGCCGGTGCGACAGGACGTGCTGCTGAAACGTTACGGTGTTGAACTTCCGGCCATCACCAGTTTTGAAGCTGGCGATCAACGTCTGAGTCTCGTGGGTGAAAATCGTCTTTTTCTCAATCTGAAAGAAATAGCCTATTGCGAATTACCGCTTACGGCGGGCATGGCCTATCAGGGCGGCTTGCTCGCGCTGTGTCGCGATCAGCTGTTGCTGCTGACGCGAGAGGGTGAAGTGGTGGAACGCCTGGGGAGTGCATATGGATTGCCCTCCAATATCGAGCGGGTGGGAATAGTCACCGGTCAGCATGAGCAGTTGTGGTTTGATACCAGCGAAGGCCTTGTTCTCGCCGATCTGAACAGTCTCGCGTTCAGCGTTGGGCAGGCACCGCCGGATACACGCTGGGTTACAGAGTCGCCTGTTCCTGACGCGCTGAGGGTGGCGCTCAATGAGCGTTACCTGGGCAATGATGTGCACTGGGAACGGCTGCTGCTCGATTTGCATAGCGGTCGCCTGTTCGGCCAGTGGGGCGTAGTCGTGGTCGATGTGTCGGCCGTTATCCTGTTGCTGCTGGCGCTTTCTGGCGCCTGGGTCTGGCTGACAAAGCCGGGGCGTTGGCGCTAGTCACTATTTTTCTGCACGAGTATTCTGCGTTCTTGTTCATGGTGTGTGGCTGTGGCTATGATAGCGTGTTTTCACCGTTAACATAGCAGGAGCTTCCAACATGAGTGCAGTAAAAAAGCTGTGGCAAAGTCTGAGCAGCAAGCCCGGTGGCAAATGGGTTTTTACCAAAGTGATTTCCATGAAAGCGCCGTATTTCACGTCGATCAAAGCCCGCTTTGAGCGATTGGAAGTCGGCGGCGCTGAAATTACTTTGTGGGACAAGCGTTCCATGCACAACCACATCGGCACCGTGCATGCCATTGCCATGTGTAATGCCGCAGAACTGGCGGCTGGCATATCGGCCGAGTATTCGGTGCCCTCGGATGTACGCTGGATTCCCAAAGGTATGTCGGTGAAATACCTCAAACCCGCCAAAGGCTTGCTCAAAGTCGTTGGTAGTTTGCCGCCGATTCAAAGCGGTGTTGCAGCCGATGTGCCGGTGTCTGTGACGATCACCGATAAGCAGGGGGATACCGTGTTTACCGCCGAAATAACCATGTATTGTTCACCGAAGAAACCTAAAGCGGCATAACAGGGGGCCAGCCATGGATGGTTTACAGGCATTGGGGCTTTCGGCCCCGGTGATTCAGGCACCGATGGCAGGAGTGCAGGGCGTGGAGCTGGCTGCAGCGGTCTCCAACAGCGGCGGCCTTGGGTCATTGCCCTGTGCAATGCTATCCGGCGAGGCGCTTGAACAGGCGCTGATAAAGCTAAGGTCGCTCACCTCGAAGCCGGTCAATCTCAACTTTTTCTGTCACAAGGAAAAGACGGAATCTGCTGCGCGCTATGCCCAGTGGCTGAATCTTTTATCTCCCTTTTTCAACGAGTACGGTGTTGATCCGGCGACCCTGCCTGCCGGTGCCCAGCGACAGCCGTTTTCGCAGGTCATTGCAGATCTGGTGGAGCCACATCAGCCGCAGGTTGTTAGCTTCCATTTTGGCTTGCCGGCAGCCGGTTTACTGGATCGGGTAAAACGTTGGGGGGCAATGGTGCTGTCATCGGCCACGACGCTGGATGAGGCGCTTTGGCTTGAACAGCAAGGCGCCGACGCGGTGATTGCACAGGGGCTGGAGGCCGGGGGGCATCGCGGTCACTTTTTGCGGGCAGATCTTAAGGGGCAATTGAAGACCGCAGAGCTGGTCGAGCGGTGCGTAAAACATCTGTCGATCCCGGTGATTGCTGCAGGTGGCATCGCGCGGCCGGACGATCTGGTGGTGATGAAGCAGGCGGGAGCGGCTGGCGTGCAACTCGGCTCGGCGTATCTGCTGGCCGCTGAAGCAACCACCGGGCAATTGCATCGGCAGGTACTGCAAAGTGAGCGGCGCGCCGTTACGGCGATCACTAATCTCTATACCGGGCGGCCTGCGCGGGGCATTGTGACCCGTTTGATGGAGAGCCTGGGGCCGATGAATAACAGTGCGCCGGCTTTTCCGCTGGCGGCCAATGCCATATCGGCATTGCGTGCGCAGGCGGAACAACGCGCTGACAGCAGCTTCACCCCGCTGTGGTGTGGCGAGAATGCATGCCCGGCGAGTGACAGCGCCCAAGCCATCACCCAGCGCTTTATGGCGGCTTGGTGATTGTCTGGCTAACTCGGGCTTTCAGCGCTAAGCCGGGCTTTCAGGACAGGGCGCAAGGTATTGATGAATGCTTTGATGCGCGCGTTGGCGGGCAAATGCGCCGGCCGCATCAGCCAAAGCCCCATGCTCAGTTCGTCGTCGGGTGGGCGGATCGCTTTTAATTGCCGATCGCTGTTTGCCAGGAAACACCACAGATGGGCCACGCCCAAGCCGCTTCTGACGGCGGCGAGAATCGCATTCCAGGAATTGACCTCGGCGGGTTTGTATACGCTGTCCGGCAGTTCGCGGGCGATCCATTTCGCCGCTTGGGAATCTGCCAGATCCTGGCCCCAGCCAATCCAATGGTGGCCGGCTAACGGTGTTTCTGCCGGTATGCGTTTCAGGTAGCGCGGGCTGGCATATACGGCCCGCTGCATCTCGCCGAGAAAGTGCCCGCGAATATGCGGTGGGCAGGTGTTGCCGACGGCGATGGCGACATCGGCCTTGCGTTGATTGAGCGCGGCAATAGGGTCCAGCGTATTTAACAGCTCCCAGCGAATCTGCGGATACTGCTGCGAAAACGCTGTCAGGTCGCTGATAAATTCCGGGCCTAGCCCCAGCGGGGCGGCAATACGCAACTGCCCTTCCAGGTGTTCCTCTCCGAGCCCCAACTTTTCTTCCAGTGACAGGATTTCCTGCTCGAGACGAATCGCCTGCTGATACAGGTCTTCGCCGAATTGACTAAGCTGATAGTGCTTTTGCTGATGAATGAACAGGGTGTGCCCCAGGCGACGTTCCAACTGGTTGATACGGCGGGCTACGGTGGTGCGGTTAACGCCCAGCTCAACGGCGGCAGCGGAGAAGGTGCCGCCGCGCACGGCGGCGAGAAAATAACGCAGGTCATCCCAGTTCATGCGTGCAATATTGCACGCTATGGGTGCAGACACAATCATTTAAATGCACGGCTCATGCGCCGTATAGTCGCCTACCGGCAAGGCAGCCCATTCGGCGGGTGGCTGCGCGATGATCAAGGAGTGAACAACAGTGAGTGCAAGGCTGAATGGAAAAGTGGCGATAGTCACCGGGGCGGCTCAGGGCATTGGTAAGGCAATTGCAAGCCGCCTGGCGAGCGAAGGGGCTGCGGTGTGTGCGGTAGATCTGCATCTGGATTCGCTGTCGGCGACCCTGGCTGGCATAGAAGACGCAGGTGGCAAGGGCATTGCCCGCGCGTGCAACATCACCAACAGTGACGACGTAGCACAGCTCTTTGCTGATGTGTGCGAGGCGTTGGGTTCACCGGATATTCTGGTGAACAATGCCGGTATCGGCACCGCGCCCAACGACGGCTTTGATCTGTATCAGCAGCGTCAGGCGGAGCGCAATGCCCAGCTGGCGCGCGGTGAAGCGCCAACGGTGTTTGCCGATCATATTCCTGATATGCAAGATGACGGCTGGTTGAGCGTGGTAAATGTGAACCTCAACGGGACGTTTTATTGTTGTCGCGAAGCCGTGCGCTGCATGATCAGGCAGGGTAGCCGTGGCAGCATTATCAATATTTCCAGTACCTCGGCAGTATCGGGTGAAGGCGGTGTGCATTACTGCGCGAGCAAGGCCGCTGTGCTCGGGTTAACCCGCTCGCTGGCAATGGAAGTGGCACCGCGTAGCATCCGGGTTAACGCGATCTGCCCTGGCCCAACGAACACTCCCATCATGGCGAACATCTCCGATGAGTGGAAACAGGCCATGGTTGCCGCTATTCCATTGGGTCGTATTGGCGAGCCCATGGAGATAGCCAATACCGCACTGTTTTTGGCGAGCGATGAGTCGTCGAGTTTTACCGGACAGACGTTGATGGCAAATTTGGGAACGTATTTATCTTAGCGTCAGACAGCTGACGAAAAAGAGGAAACAACGATGACAAACCGATTAGAAGACAAAGTCGCCATCATCACCGGTGGTGGTCAGGGTATCGGCGCGGCCACCGCGATCCGGTTTGCCGAAGAAGGCGCCAAGGTGGTGATCTGTAGCCGCCGCATGGAGCCGCTGGAACAGGTGGCGAAAACCATCCGTGAAGCCGGCGGTGAATGCACCCCGCTGTCGGTAGATGTGAGCGATGAAGAGGCGGTAAAGCGCCTGGTGGAAACCACCGTGTCCAAATACGGCAAGCTGGATATCATCGTTAACAACGCGGTGTTGATGGTGCCGGAAATGATTGGCAAACACAGCACCAAGGGCTGGCGTCAGAACTTTGCCGTATCGCTGGACGGTGCCATGTTTTTGATGCGCGAAAGTTATAAGCAGCTGCGGGCCAACAAGGGCGCAGTAGTGAATATCTCGTCGGTGTGCGGTCTGCTGGGTTCCATGGGTACAGCTGGTTACAGCGCGGCAAAAGCCGCGATGATCGGTCTAACCCGCAACGCCAGTATTGAATGGGCGCCTGATGTGCGCGTGAACGCCATTACCCCCGGCGCGTTTCTGACGCCGGCGCTGGAAATGGTCAACCCAGACGAGGAAAGCCAAAAAGCCACGGGCAAAACTATACCGCTCAAGCGTGTTGGCGACCCCCGGGAGTGCGCCAATGCCATCCTGTTTCTGGCCAGCGAGGAAGCGTCTTACATTACTGGTATTGTGATGCCGGTGGATGGCGGTCGCACCGCAGAGCTCAATACCGGCGCTGCTTCCTGGGAGGATTGAAGATGGATGAGACTCTGCTGCAACGCATTGATCGGCTGGAATCCCTCGATGAGATTCGTCAGCTGGTGGCGAAGTATTCCCTGTCGCTGGATATGCGCGATCTGGATGCCCACGTAAACCTGTTTGCGCCGGATATTCGAGTGTCGCGCGAGCTCAGCGGGCGCGCCAATCTCAAGGCCTGGGTAGACGATACCCTGCGCAATCAGTTCACCGGCACTTCTCACCATGTGGGAAATCACATTATCGAATTTGAAGATCCGGATAACGCCGTGGGTGTGTTGTACTCAAAAAATGAGCACGAGTGTGGCCCCGAATGGGTAATCATGCAGATGCTCTACTGGGACGATTACCAGCGTATCGACGGGCGCTGGTACTTTCGCCGCCGCCTGCCCTGTTACTGGTATGCCACCGATCTGAACAAGCCGCCACTGGGCGATATGAAGATGCGCTGGCCGGGACGTGAACCGTATGAAGGTGCCTTTCACGAGCTGTTTCCGAGTTGGCGCGAGTTCTGGGCCAATAAACCTGAGGGTACCCCGGAAGTGGCAGAACCCGCCCCGGTTGACCAATTTCTGAAAACCATGCGTCGCGGAACACCGGCGCCCAAGATACGGGTGCGCTGATGAAGCTGTTGACCGAAACACAATTGGGGCGTTTGCGCCTGCGCAACAGGGTGGTCATGGCGCCTATGACACGCTCGCGTGCCGATCAAGCCACAGATGTACCCACCGACATGATGCGTGAGTACTACCAGCAGCGCGCCAGCGCTGGTCTAATTATCACCGAGGGCACTCAGCCCAGTGCGGATGGCAAAGGCTACTGCCGCACACCCGGTATTTATACCCCGGCGCAGATTGCGGCCTGGAAAACGGTCACCTCTGCGGTGCATGCCGAGGGTGGTCAGATTGTGCTGCAAATCATGCATTGTGGTCGGGTGGCCAATCCCGCCAACAAGGCTGTCGGCGCTCGCACGCTGGCGCCGTCAGCTATCGCTGCTAAGGGCGAGATTTATACCGAGCAAGGGATGCTGCCCTTTGTCGAGCCCCAGGCCATGACCGAAGCCGATATCCAGCAGACGATAGACGACTACCGGCAGGCCACGGTCAATGCCTACGCCGCCGGGTTTGACGGTGTTGAGCTGCACTGCACCAGCGGTTATCTGCCTGCCCAGTTCCTTTCAACCGGCACCAATGAGCGTACCGATGCCTGGGGTGGCTGCCTGGAAAACCGTTTGCGCTTTGTTCTTGATGTGCTGGCGGCCATGACGGGGGTCGATGGCGCTGATCGGGTGGGGATGCGAATCTGCCCCGGCAACCCGTTTAATGACTTGCACGACGCCAATCACGAGGAAACCTTTGCCGCCCTGTTGCAGCAGGTGGATCCGCTGGGGCTGGCCTACCTGCATGTGATTCGCATGCCCCAGCTGGGGCTGGATAATATCGGTCTGGCGCGCGCCAATTATCGCGGAGCGTTGATGGTGAATGAAAGTTTTGACCGCGATGAAGCTGAAGCGGTTTTGGACGAGCAGATCCAGGCAGTCTCCTTTGGCAGGGCGTATATCGCCAACCCGGATCTGGTGAAACGCTTCCGGGAATCACTGCCCCTATCGCAAATGAACCCCAAAACCCTTTACACGCCGGGAGAAGCTGGGTATACCGACTACTCAGCAATCTAATAATTATCGTGGAAAGGAGGCATTCCGTAGCGATATGCCGCGTCTTTTTGTTGCAGTACCTCTATCGCAGTCGCTGAAAGAGCGGCTGCAGGCCATTCAGCCCCCGAAAACCCGGGGTATTACGCCTATGGAGCCGGATAATCTGCACCTGACCCTGCAGTTTATTGGTGAGGCCGACCCGGAGGCTGTGCTTGAGGCACTTGCGTCCGTGAAAGCCCGCAGTTTTGAATTGGAATTTACGGAGCTGAGTCAGTTTCGCAACGGCGTGATCTGGTTAGGTGTGAAAGATAATGCCGAGTTGAAAGCCCTGCAGCTGGCGGTGCTCAAAGCCCTACTGAAGGCGGGCTTGCCGCTGGAGAAAAAACGCTTTGTGCCACACGTTACTCTGGCCCGCTACAAACGCCACGTACCCCAGCCAATCATAAATGAGCTGATCCAGCAGACCGCAGGCGAAGTGCCTTCGGAGCAGGTGCTGGCCTTTAGTCTTTTTGATTCGCATACCGTGGACGATGAGCTGACCTATACGCGGTTGCGCGCTTTTCCGTTGGCAACGCTAAAGCCCGCCTGAATTGCCGGGTGTTAACCCGGCGAGTCTAAAACCCGCGTAGATAGAGGTTTTGCATTTTCGTCGGCACTGATCCAGGCGTCTACTTGGCAGAGGCGGTTTCTAACACCGCCAACCTCAATTGCCCTACTACCCAGGCAGTCATGCACAGCGCCATGGCTGTTCCAAACAACCATGACAGATGGTAGCCAAGCTGGCTTAAAGCCAGGCCTGCGGCGAGTGGTCCGAACACGCGTCCCCACGCCGCGCTAGCGGAGGTGGTGCCAAGCATCCGTCCGCGCAGATGAATGGGCGTGCGGTGGGCAACCAGTGTATTGAGTACCGGTGTGCATACTGTGCCGCCGCTGACAATGATAAAGAAGGCGAGAACAATCATGCTGGCACTGTCGGCGCTGGCAGCAACTACGTAACCCGTTGCCATAAAACAGGTGCCAATGAGCAGCAACTTTAATTCACCGAGCAACTTCACCAGTTTGCCAATCAGCCCGGCCTGCAGTGCGGCCATGGCCAAGCCCTGAGCGCCAAACACCATGCCAACCTCGCGCGCGCCCCAGCCAAGCATGTGGCCAACCCACAACGGGAAGAGGTAGCTAATGGCGGTATGGCAGCTGTTGTTAAAAAAGTACTGCAGAGCCAGCAGCGTATTGCCGCTGTCGCGGAGCATGCGCAGTGTCGAATGTTTGGCGCTGGCGGCCATCTGTTCCGCCTGATCGTCGCGCTGGGCTTTGGTTAGTGATTCGGGTAAAAAAATCGCACCGGCAACCAGCGCAGCAAAAGACATACCTGCTGCGACCAACCCGGGCACCATAAACTCACCATTTGGCCCTGCCAGTATGCCGCCGAGGAAGGGCCCGATAACCATGCCCAAACCGAAAGCGGCGCCAATAATGCCCATGAACTTTGCCCGCTCTTCCGGTTTGCTCATGTCGGCCACCATAGCGGATGCTACACCGAAGTTACCGGCCATGATTCCAGCAAAGATTCGCGAGGCGAATAGGGCCCAAAGCGTGGTGGAGTAAGCAAGCATGATGTAAGACAGGCCAGCACCGCCAAGGCAGATTAGCAGCACCGGTTTGCGCCCAATACGGTCGCTCAGTTTTCCCCAGTACGGGCCACACAGGCCGCCAAAAACTGAGTAAATCGCCAGCAGCAG
>NZ_JBVBUV010000061.1:0-22857 GCF_057445395.1 Litorivivens sp. | reverse complement strand
CCTGCGCACTCGATCCGGTATTTTCCGCATCGACCTTCTGGGATCGAACCCGTTATTACAACGCCAGCCACGTTTTTACCCTTGGCGCGATGCATATGTTTCTATGGGCCGCGCCTGCACTCGAGAGTGATAGAGACAATCCGGTGCGCAGTGCGCAGATGGTTCCTATGCCCGATGCAATCCGTGAGCCTTTCAAAGAGCGTTTTGGTATTGATGCAATACACCAGGGCTTCGGGCAAAGTGAAATTATGCTGTTGATGCGCCGGTTTGATGATGGTAATAAAAGCTGGCCGCCAAACTCTCTGGGAACGCCAGCCGCAGACATCGACGTGGCCTTACTGGACGAAAATGATCAACCGGTGCCGGCAGGTCAGCCCGGCGAAGTCTGTATTCGCGAGAAATCTCCCCACGTGTTGTTCAATGGCTATTTTAATAACGCGGCTGCAACCCGCGAAGCCTTTCGCAACGATTGGTATCACACTGGCGACCTGCTGCGCCAGGATGACGAGGGCCACTACTATTTTGTCGACCGTAAAAAGGATCTGATTCGTTACAAAGGTCGCAGCGTGTCGTCGGTAGCGATCGAGGCTATTGCTCGCAATCACCCGGCAATTAGCAGTGTTGCGGTGTTTGGTGTCCCGTCCCGAGAACTCGAATCCGAACACGAAATAATGTTGGTAGCTATTCTGGAAACCGGACAGACGGTAAGCGAAGAAGAACTGGCCCGCTTTATAAACCAGAACGCACCGTACTTTTTTGTGCCGCGCTATATCGAATTTGTCAGCGAGTTACCAATGACACCAACCCAGAAAGTACAGAAAAACAAATTGCGTGAACGGGGGCTAACTCCCAGTACCTGGGATGCAAAAGCGGCGGGCTTCGAGGTGGAGCGCTAATGGCACAGACAATATCCCAGCTGAAACAGAGATCTGGTAGCTTTGATTGGGGGCACAGTGTTGAGCTGGACGATGTGCGTGGTGAAGTTGCCATTGTTGGTATTGGCGAGACCGAATACAGCGGCCCCTCAGACCGGAATGCAAAAGATATGGCGTTGGCAGCCGTTGCTGCAGCAATAGCGGACGCGGGGCTTAAGCCGCAGGATATTGATGGCTTGATGATCAGCCCCGGTATTAGTGATCAGCTCACCCCTGAGGATTTTCGTCAGCACTTTCAGGTAACGCAGGATATCTGGTTTTCACAGGAGGGCGGAGCAATGATCTGGGGCGCGACCTGCGCTCATACCGCCGCGCATGCTATTCGTGCCCGTAAAGCTAGAAATATTGTGAATGTGTTTGCGGTGGATTGGGCAACAGCGCGTGCCAGAGGAACGGGAACCCCCGGTGACTGGCACGCTAGCGAGCCAATGAAGGCGGGTTTTGAGCTGCCCTATGGCTGGTTTCCCCAGCCGCTGTATTTTGCGACATTTATGCACCGACACATGCACGAATTTGGCACCACGGATGAACAGTTAGCCCAGCTGCCGCTAACCTTTCGTCGTCATGCTAATACCCATGATGGTGCGGTAATGAACGCGCGCACGATGTCGCTGGAGGAGTATCTGGCCCGCCCCATGCTTGCCGACCCCTTTCGGGTTGAAGACTGCTGTCTGATCTCGGATGGTGCTGGTGCTTTCGTCATGTGTGCGGCCGAACGGGCAAAAGATTTTCCGCACCCACAGGTGGTTGTTGAAGGGGTAGGCCGGGGCTGTATTGATGGAGCGCCTTATATCAGCCAACAAAAAAAGCTTACCGCAACGCCACAGACCTTTGCCGCCCCCTGGGCTTATGCCATGGCAGATTGTTCAGCGCAGGATCTCGATGTAATTGCGGTTTACGACTGTTTTTCTGGCACCGCTCTTATGCAGATAGAGGATATGGGTTTTTGCGAGAAAGGCGAAGGGGGAGCCTTTGTTGAAGGCAACCGGCTACATGCCAGTCGTCCGCGGAGCCAGGGTGGAATTCCCTGCAATACTCACGGCGGTCTGCTGTCTCATGCTTATGTACTGGGAATAGCCCACGTAATCGAACTTGTCCGACAGTTGCGCGGTACGGCCCAGAATCAGGTGGATGATGTGCAATTGGCAGCATATGCCGGTTTTACGGCTGACGAAGGGGCGACAATGATTTTGAGTAACCGCTGCTGAAGGACGACTACATGGACTGGAATGATCCCTTGATTGCGCCGTTTTGGGCGGCGAGTGAACGCGAACAGCTGGTGACCTGTTGTTGCAAAAAGTGCGCGCTGGATATCTGGTACCCGGATAATCAGTGTTCTCAGTGCGGTGGCAACACCACGTGGCGGGAGTTGGGCAAGAGCGCCCGGTTACTGTCCTGGACAACGGTTCGCCGACAGATTAATGGCGCCTTTGAGGTGCCATATACGCCAGCGATTGTTGTACCTGACGACGCACCTACCGTTCAGCTCGTTACGCAGTTGTTTTTATCGGAAGGCCAGACGCCGTATTGTGATATGCCACTGGAATTGATTTTTCGAACATTAAAACCCTTGCAGGGCGAACCGTTTATAGCGCCGGTTTACAGGGAGTATCGCACATGAATTTTCAGGTTAGTCCGTTATCTGAGGCGCTGGGCGTAAGAATAGATGGTTTTGATTTTGCCGCTGACCTGAGTCGTTCTGAACGTGAAAAACTCACAGCCTTGTGGCTAGAGCATGGCATGCTGCTGATTCGCGGTGCCAACGCCAACCCACAAACCCAGATCGGTTTCAGCAAACTTTTTGGTGAGCTGGAAGCTCACCCCCTCAAAACTATTCGCAGCGGCGACTATCCTGAGCTGATGGAGCTTAACAGCGAAGACAGCCGCACCAATCCAGTGGCGGTTTGGGATGGTGAAGAATGGGTTGGGCGATTGGGGTGGCATAAGGATCTTATCTATACTGCAAAACCCAATCGCGGCGCGATTTTGCGAGCGGTAAAACTGCCAGAAGTTGATGGTCAGACTGGCTATGCGGATCAGGCCAAGGCCTATGATGCCTTAAGTGATGAGATGAAAGCGCGCATCGATTCGATGAAGGTGGTTTATCGCTTTGAAGTTAATCTCTACAACATGCCGTTTCTGGATACCTCTGGTTACATAGCAGGCCCCGGTGCGCCGCAAAAACCTGCTGATGTGGGTTTTCCCGACTTCCCAGATTCACGCTATCCGCTGGTGCTGACTCACCCGGAAACCGGCCGTAAGATCTTGAATATCTGTCCGATGTTTCTGGAGTGTATTGATGGGTTGGACAAAGCTGAGAGCGATGCGCTGTTGCATGAGTTGGTAGCGCATGTTACTCGGCCGAAGTTTGCCTATCTTCACGCCTGGCAAGAGGGGGATATGATTCTGTGGGATAACTGGCGTTTTATGCACTCGGCGCCAGGGGTGAAACCCGGAGCCAAACGGTTGATTCATCGCACGACGATTCTAGGAGATGTGGTGTTGGGCGAGGCGATTGCTTGATGTTGGCCATTCTGGCTATGTAGAACGGCCTTTCCAAATGTTTTATTTTGGCTTTAGTTTCGCTCTGCTTGGCGACCTACTTTTTTTGCATGCCTCAAAAAAATTAGGCAAGAAAAAGAGCCCCGTTTCGGCGCCCTTCAGGTTCCCTGCAATGCTCGATCGACACCGGTCGCTGCGCAACTCGACCTTCGCGGCTGTCGCCGCTGCGGGGCTCGAGCAGTGCTCGCTCTGCTCCAGTGTTGTTCTGCGTTTCTCGGCGCCTTCAAAAGGGGGGCTATCGGATGAATTTGTGGCCGCGTGAATAACGTAAAATGTTAATGAAAATCATGCGATGCCACCTCCAGTGCTAATTCCTGCGTCGCATTTTCAATATGCAAAGCCACTACATGAATCACTGGTGGTGTAGAAAACCCTTCGCGTTTTGGTGGGTCTGCCCGCTGCAGCAAGCCCTTCACGATTAGCAGACGACCACCAAGAATCGCCTGGCGACACTGTTCCTGTACTTGCTTCCACACAACGATATTGCTGTTGCCGGTTTCATCTTCCAGTGTAATAAACAGTACCCCCGAGGCCGTGCCAGGGCGTTGACGGCAGGTTACCAAACCCGCAATGCGAATAAACTGGCCATCGCGGATGCTGTTGAGTTCTTCTGCTTTACGGCAGGTTTTAAAGCGCGAACGCTCGCGCAATAGAGCCAGCGGGTGGCGTCGCAGACTGAGGCGGCTGAAGGCGTAGTCAGCCCGAACATCCGAAATCTCTGAGGGTGAAGGCAGTATTATGTTGTCATCCAGATCCTGTTCGGCGGGCAGGAAAGCGTGATGTTGTTCACTGGCGCTTACCTGCCACTGACTCTGGTGGCGGTGCAGCTTGAAACTGGCGAATACATCGGCGCGGGTAAGGGCGTGGCGCTCTTGCTTATTCAGTGCAACGCGCGCCAGAAAATCTGCCAGTGAGGCGTACTTGCTATCGCGACGGCCCTCGATAATGCGTGTCGCCGCTGACAGGTTGAATCCTTTGACCTGGCGCAGCCCCAGCCGCAGTTTGGGTTGGCTGGCGTGAATGTCTTCCAGTGTGTAATCCCAGTGACTGTGGTTGACGCAGTAGGGAAGCACAGTAACGCCATGCCGCTGGGCATCCTGTAACAACTGTGAGGGGCTGTAAAAACCCATTGGCTGGCTGTTTAGCAGGCCGGCAAAAAACGCAGCAGGGTGATGGCGTTTGAGCCATGCCGAGGCGTAGGCCAGCAAGGCAAAGCTGGCGGAATGGGATTCTGGAAATCCGTAGGCGCCAAAGCCTTTCATCTGATTGAACAGGCGCTCAGCAAACGCCTCGCCATAGCCGTTAGAAATCATGCCTGCGACCAGCTTTTCCCGAAAGGTGTCGAGCTTGCCGTTACGTCCCCAGGTGGCCATGGCCCGACGCAGCTGATCCGCTTCGCCGCCAGTGAATCCGGCAGCCACCATGGCGAGCTGGATAACCTGTTCCTGAAAAATGGGTATGCCCAGGGTGCGTCCGAGTACTTTCTCAACGGCTTCGTTTTCATAGCTCACTTGTTCCAGCCCCTGCCGTCGTAGTAAGTAGGGGTTGACCATGTCGCCTTGAATAGGGCCGGGGCGAACGATGGCGATTTGGATGACCAGATCGTAGAAACAGCGCGGCGCCAGTCGTGGCAGCATGGTCATCTGCGCGCGAGATTCAATCTGGAAAACACCAACGCTGTCAGCCTGGCAGAGCATGTCGTAGGTGGCTGGGTCTTCGGCGGGAATGTCCTGCAGGGTGAATTCCCTGTTCTGTTGCTGGCTGATCAGGGCGAGGCTTTTACGAATGCTGCTGAGCATGCCGAGGGCGAGAATATCTACCTTCATCAGTTGCATGGCTTCGAGATCTTCCTTGTCCCATTGAATAATAGTGCGCTCGGCCATGGCTGCGTTTTCCAGCGGTACGATACCCGCCAGCGGCTCGCGGCCGATAACGAACCCGCCTACGTGCTGGGACAGGTGCCGGGGAAAGCCGTAAAGCTGCTGCACCAGTTCGTAAAAATGCGCTGCGGTCTGGCCTTGTAGGCCCAATTCCTGTAGCCGCTGTAACAGTGCCTCACGCTTGTCCCACCAGGCCAAGGATTTACCAAGCTGGGTAATCATGGCTTCGTCGAACCCCAGAGCCTTGCCCACGTCGCGTACGGCGCTGCGCATCTGGTAAGTGATTACAGTGGCAGCGAGAGCAGCGCGGTCGCGACCGTATTTTCGGTAGATATACTGAATGACTTCTTCGCGTCGCTCGTGCTCGAAGTCTACATCGATATCAGGTGCTTCATCGCGTTCTTTGGAAATGAAGCGCTCAAACAACAGTTGTCCGCGCGACGGGTCTACCTCGGTGATATGCAGGCAATAACACACTGCTGAGTTAGCTGCCGAACCCCGTCCCTGGCAGAGAATATTCTGACTGCGGGCAAATTGGACAATGTCATACACAGTCAGAAAATAATGCTCGTAGCTCAGTTCACTGATCAGACTTAGTTCATGTTCGATCAGGCGATTAACGGTGTCGGGAATTCCTCGGGGCCAGCGCTTGTGGGCGCCAGCCTCGGTTAGCTCACGCAGAAATTCAGCAGCTGTTTTACCAGCGGGCACCACTTCATCCGGATACTGGTAGCTAAGTTCGCTGAGCGAAAAATGGCAGCGCCTGGCGATGTCTGCGCTTTCTTCGAGCAAGGCTGGTGGGTAGAGCGATGAGAGGGTTTTGAGGTCGCGCAGATAGTTTTCACTGTTTGCATTGACGTGACTGCCGAGTAAGGCCAGCGGGGTGTTCAGGCGAATAGCACTGAGAATGTCATGCAATGGTTTGCGCTGGCGCTGGTGCATCAGGATGCCACCGCAGGCGGTCATAGGGAGGTTCCAGTCGTTTGCCAGCGCATGACAGCGCTGGTAAAACAATTGCTCGCCCTGGCGGTGTAGACGCTGAAAGCCGATCCATAGGCGGTCGTTGAAAAGGTTCTTCAGTGATTCTGCATAAGCTGTATGTTCGGTGAAATCTTTTTCGTTATACGGCAATAGCCAGAGAGCAAAGCAGTGGCGGATGCGTTGGGTAAGATCTTTCAGTGACAGGCGGTAGCTGCCTTTTTCGCTGTTCAGCCGCGCCTGGGTGATCAAACCTGACAGTTCCATATAGGCGCGCTTATTGGGGCAAAGTAATACCAGGTGGAGACCTTCTTCCAGGTGGAACTCTGATCCGACAATTAGTTTTAGTTGTCGCTCATTGGCGGCAATATTCGCTCGCACGATGCCGGCCAGGGAGCATTCGTCGGTGATGGCCAGTGCCTCGTAGCCCAATTCGGCGGCGCGTTCTACCAGCTCTCGGGCGTGGGACGCGCTGCGCAAAAAGGAAAAGTTACTCAAGCAGTGCAGTTCTGCGTAGTGTATCTGTGTTGAGTGTGCGGTGTTCATCAACCAAACCAGCCGTGCAGATACCAGTGTTGATGAAGACAGTCACGAAATATCCAGCACAGGCTATGTTTGCAGGTGCGGGCAATGTAATAGTCTCTGGCGTGACGCTGTCGCCACCACTGGTTATCGAGCCGCTCGGGCCCCTGCAGAATCTCCAGTGTTCCCTGCCAGCAGGGTTGGCCATTTTTTTCCTGCAACCGAAGGGGCTTCTCCAGTAACCAGAGGGGACGCCGGGTCTCTGTCGATCTGTCAGTGGTTGTTTGGCCAGCGGTCTTGCTGGTTGGCGGCGGGTGAATCGCTGCCTGTTCCGGCAGATGAGCGCTATGTAGTGCTGGCTGCTGCAGTGCGGCGGTACCGAGGCGGGCTCGGAGTTTATCGAGCACGGCGACGTAGCGGGTGTGGCGCTCGTGATCAAACGGACTGGAGTGGGGAAAGAGATCATTGCTGTGTTGCTGTACCGCGTCAAAATGGTTGCAGCGCAGGGCCAGTGAGTCTACCGGGCCGGACAGTTCGAACTTTTCCAACTGCAACAGCACAAGTGCCAGTAGAGCGCGGCGGTCGAAATGGGTATGTGACACAGGCATGTGCAGTTCGCTGTGTTGGCCGTCGCAATAGTAAAACTGCCAGTGCAGTTCGCGGCAGACCCACTGCTTGAGCTGCAGGTAGTGGCCGAGCTCATCGAGTAGTCCGGCAGCGGGAAAGCGCAGCTCTTCACTGCGATTGAGTTCGCCGTTGAACTGACGTTCACTGAAAAATTTGTCTGGAGGTTGATAGTAGGGTCTTGGGTCGGGCTGCTGACCGTAGAGTTTTTCCAGCATCAGACTGAAATCTTTGCCAAGACGGCGGCTCAGGGCTGTGCGGGGCAGCTGGTGGACTTCGCCAAGTGTATTCAACCCCAGTGTCAGCAGTTGTTCCTTTTGGCGCAGGTCGCAAGGTAGTCGATGGCAGGGTTGGCTATTCAGTAAAGTGGTGACTGCACGTTGGTTAAGTTGGCCATCAGGTGTCAGCAGCGTTTCTGGTGCCGTGTCATCGAAGCTGAGCAGGCTGGCGGCCAGGGGCGTATGAGCGAGGCCGTAGCAGGCCGGGATGCGCCGTTTGCGAAAGCCCCAGCGCAGGCGTTTGAAAATCTTTTCAAAACCGTCAAACAGTTTCAGAGAGCCACTCAGTTCCAATAACAGGCTGTCGGGTTGAGCAATGCTGACCTCAGGTGTAAAGCGATAAGCCCAGAGTGCCAGTTGGTTCAGGCGTTCTGTCATCCGCTCCGGATTGGCAGCACGGCATTGCAGGGCGGGGCAGAGCGTGCGCGCAGAGGCTAGCGACTGGCCTACGCGTACCCCGGCGGCAAAAGCCTCGCGGTTGACCTCTTCGATATGATGCTGGGCCAGTAGAGCCTGAGGGCCGGATTGTCTTTCGTCGGCGGCGAGAGGTTGATCCAGCAGCAGCCGGGGAAAGCGTATACAAAGCCACATCAACGCAATTCCAATAGGCGTGGCCCCGGTTGTCGGCGATGACCGCGATGGGCAAGGCGCAAACGCGTTTTCTGTAGCGAGCGCTTGTGTGCAACAGAGCGGCGTGGCACCGGCCATTGTTCAGGGCTCTGTTGGCGGTGTAGTAGAAAGGCATCGCGGGTAAGGACTATCTGTTGACCGGCCGGGCCGCCGCTCTGCTTTAGCAGCTCCACATGCAATTGTTCTGTGCTGGCGGCAAGCACCAGGCGCAGGGGGGCGGGGGAGCTCTGGTGGCGAAAACTTTCTGCCCGAAAGTGCAGGTGCCAGCAGTTTTGATCCCGGGCTGCCAGTTGCAGGCGTCGTAAGTCCCGGTCGTTGAGACGCTGTTTGCCGGTCCAATTTAACACGGCTGCACAAGTGGCTGAACGCAGCAATTCTTCGCAGGCCCAGAGGTGATCGGTCAATTTATGGGTGTGAATAAACAGGCAATTGTCTAGCACGACGCCAGCCTGCTGGAGGGCAGGCCCATAAGGTGTGAAGGGGGGATTCACCCAGGCTAGTGTCTGTTGCTTACTGAGTCGGGCCAGGGCAGGCAGTAACAGAGTGATTTCCCCCAGCCCGCTGCGATCGCATAGTACCTCAGTGCTCCCGGCTACAGGCCAGCCGCCACTATGCAGGGCGAAATCAAGCTCGCGGTGGCCACTGCTTACGCTATTGCCGCCCGCAGCCAGATTGCGGCGAGCGCTGCGCCATAGCTGGGGATTGTTCAGCAGCTCATTGAGGTTGGGCATAGTGGGTTAGCAGCAAATAAACTGTATATACATACAGTTTATGTTGGCAGGCCTCGCCGAGATTTGCAAGCGAGCAATCACAGCAGAAACCGGGGTCGTAACGAGTATTTTTTGATCAATCAAGAGTGGGTTGTGCAGGGGCAGGGCGGCAAGCGCGAACTTAACTGGGGTTGGCTAAAAAATACTCGTTACGACCCCGGTTTTTGGGCAATAAAAAAGGGGCTGAAAAGCCCCTTTGGTATGCGTTGTGTGGGTTCTCAGGCGACTTGCACCGGAATCGCGTTGCTGCTGTGGCTGACTGTATTGTCCGGGTTCATATAGATCAACCGCGGCTTGAAGTTGATCAGCTCGGCTTCGGAGTAGCTGCCGTAGGCACAGATGATGATGGTATCGCCAACGCCGGCTTTATGGGCTGCGGCGCCGTTGATGGAGATAATGCCGCTGTTGTCCTCGCCACGAATGATGTAGGTGGTGAAGCGCTCGCCATTGGTGACGTTGTAAATGTCGATTTGCTCGTATTCACGCAGGCCCGCCAAATCCAGTAGCTTGCCGTCAATGGCGCAGGAGCCTTCGTAGTTCAGTACCGCGTGGGTAACGACGGCTTTGTGAAGTTTGGCTTTCAGCATGGTGGACTGCATACGCTGTTCCTTTCTGTCTCTAGTGCCTTGTGCCGGCAGATCCGGTTAACGGTGGCTATCAAGCCGGCCCAATTTATTGGGCGGCAAGCATACCCCAGTCAGCGCTGGGATTGAAGTTCAGGGTGACATTGTCAATCAGACGGGTGTCGCCCAGCCGGGCAGCCGCCAGTATAACAATTTCTTCGGTGTCCATTGTTACTTCAGCGAGTGTGCTGGCGTCGCAAATGGAAAAATAGTCGGGCTCAAATCCGGCATCTTGCAGTGTCAGGCGAGCGTGGCGCTCTAGCTCCGCATAACTGTCAAAGCCGCAGGCTATGGCTTCGCGGCAGGACTGAAGGGTTTGATGCAGGAAGGGGGCCGCTTGACGCTGACGCTGGTCGAGGAAGCCATTACGTGAGCTCAGGGCAAGGCCATCTTCTGCGCGCGCGGTATCTACCCCTTCAATGTGAATAGGCATGCACAGATCGGCAACCATCTTGCGGATGACGGCGAGCTGCTGGAAATCTTTTTTGCCGAATACCGCGACATCGGGCTGCACAATCTGGAACAGCTTGGTGACAACGGTAGAGACACCGTCGAAATGTCCGGGTCGGCTTGCACCGCAGTGACTTTCGGAAACGCCAGGTACAGAGACGATGGCCTGCGCGCCCATGCCATTGGGGTACATTTCTTCAACGCCAGGATGAAACAGGTACTGCACGCCCTCTGCAAACAGTTTTTCCTTGTCGGCGGTGAGGGTGCGTGGGTATTTGTCGAGATCTTCGTTGGCCCCAAACTGGAGGGGGTTAACAAAGATGCTGACCACGACAACGTCCCCCAGAGCTCGGGCGCGTCGCACCAGCTGCAGGTGACCTTCGTGAAGGTTGCCCATGGTGGGCACAAAGGCGACACGACGGCCATTGCGTCGTTCGCTGTTCAGGGCTTCTCTCAGCCGCGCTGTTGTACTGAAGGTTTTCATACCACCCAACTTCCTACTCGTGCCATCGCTGATATGCAGATGCAGGTTGCTGTGATGTCAGTCCGCTGTCGCTGCGGGCTGGCGCCCAATCCGGAACTTACGTCCGGCCCACTGCCATAGTGTTTACATTGTGAACAATTGGTAGTGGCGGGCAAGTATGCCCCAATCGTGAGAGGGGTTCAATGCTTTTTGGTAACAAATTTCCGGCGAGTTTGTTACCAAAAGAAGCGTTAAAATTGAGGTAACAAAAAGCACTGAAAGCCACGTCATCCGTGGCTTTCAGTGGGGTTGTTAGCTGAAGCTGTGCTCCGGCCCGGGAAATTCGCCACGTTCCACCGCCTCCCGGTAGCGGGTGAGGGCGTCAGGGATGTCTGCGGCCTCTGTCAGAAAGTTTTTGACAAACTTGGGCAGTCGCCGGGAGATGCCGAGCAAATCGTGCAGAACCAGCACCTGGGCATCGGTTTTGGGCCCCGCACCAATGCCTATAACGGGGATGCTGAGTGCCTCGCTGATACGTTCGCCCAGTTCGGTGGGGACACATTCAATGACCAGTAGGCTGGCGCCCGCATCTTCCAGAGTTTTGGCGTCGGTAATCATGCGGCGGGCACTGACTTCGTCGCGCCCTTGTACCTTGAACCCCCCCAGGGTGTTAACGGACTGCGGGGTAAGGCCGAGATGGCCGCACACCGGGATACCGCGTTCGGTCAGCAGACTGATGCTTTCAGCGAGCCACTGACCGCCTTCCAGTTTTACCATATGGGCGCCGGACTGCATCAGAGCGGTGGCATTGCGCAAGGTATCGTCAATGGTGTTGTAGCTGCCGAAGGGCAGGTCAGATACGATCAGGGCGGTTTCTGTACCGCGATTTACGCATGCTGTGTGGTAGCACATATCGTCCACGGTCACCGGCAGTGTGCTGGTGTGTCCTTGCAGGACATTGCCGAGGGAGTCGCCGACCAGGATGACATCAATGCCGGCCTGATCGACAGCTCGGGCAAACGTGGCATCGTAGGCGGTTAAAACGGCGAACTTTTCGCCGTTGGCTTTCTTGGCCAGCAGGGATTGCGGGCTGATTTTGTTCATGGGAGCTCCCCTTACACCAGGCTAGGGTTGAAGTAGTGGCGTCCACTGTGAATGCGCGGAATATAGTCAAGCAGCTGCTGGAAGTCACGCGGATTGTTGGCAAAATCGATTTCCGAGGCGTTGACGATTAGCAGTGGCGAATCTTCATAATATAAAAAGAACTCACTGTATATCTCGTTGATTTCTTCGAGATAGCGCCTCTCGACCCGCTGTTCGTAGCGGATGCCGCGGTTCTGGATGCGGTTCATCAGTACGTCGGCCGGGGCCTGCAGGTAAATGACGAGGTCCGGTACCGGGGCGTCGAGAGTGAGTTGGTTATATACTTTCTCGTACAGAGCCATTTCGTCGCTATCGAGGTTGGCTCTGGCAAACAGACGGTCTTTCTGCATCAGAAAGTCCGCTACCTTGGTAGGTTTGAAAAGGTCGCTCTGTTTGAACTCATCCAGCTGTTGGGCGCGCTGGAAGAGAAAATACAGTTGCGTGGCCAGGGCAGCCTGGCGACGGTTCTTGTAAAAACGTTCCAAAAAAGGGTTTTCGTCGGCGCGTTCCAGCACGGTTTGATAGCCCAGGTGGTCGGCTAGCTTGTTTGTAAGCGTGGTTTTGCCCACACCTATCGGGCCTTCAACCGCAATAAAGGCCGGTAGTGGCTTGTTTTCAGACATTAACTCTCCCGGTAATCACTGCAGCAGCCAGAGGTCTTCTGCGCTGGCGTAGTCTAATAGTCCGGACAGGCAAGTGCCATCCGGCAAGGTTAAATCCGGCGCTAGCTCGGCCAGGGGGACCAACACGAAAGCTCGTTGCGCAAGACGCGGGTGCGGCACTACCAGGCGAGCAGTGTTGATGGTTTGCTCGCCGTAGAGCAGCAAGTCGAGATCCAGTGTTCGGGGTCCCCACCGCACATCACGTACTCGCCCGTGGAGATTTTCTATCTGTTGCAAGGTGTCGAGCAGAGCCAGCGGAGAGAGCAAAGTATCAACGCTGGCGACAGCATTGACGTAATCTGCCTGCTCGCCAGGCCCCACAGCCTTGCTACCGTAAAAGCGTGAACAGCGCAGGTTGCGCAGGCCAGGGGTGCCGGCAAGCCGGTCGAGTGCCTGACTTAGTTGCCCTTGAGGGTCGGCTTGGTTGCTGCCCAAGCCGAGATAGCATCTAACAGTCACGAGGGTTTCTGGTTGTTGCGGTAGCGAGGCTTGCGCCGGCGTCGGCTATTGTTGCGCGGCTTGTTGGCGCTGGTTTTTTTCAGCATGGCCTCGCGGGTGTCGGCATTGGCTTCCTGGTAGGCTGTCCACCAGGGGCCAAGTTCTTCCGGGATTTCGCCAGATTGTTCCCGCAGCAGCAGAAAATCATAGCCGGCGCGGAAATAGCGGTGCTCGAGCAGTTCCTCGGCACGGCGGCCGCTGCGCCGAGGGAGTCGCAGTTGCAGCTCCCAGATGTCGCGCATGGGCATGGAAAAACGCTTGGGGATCGACGTGTGCTGTATTTGACGCGAAATGGCAGATTGCGCAGCCTGGTGCAGGGCGGGAATTTCCGGAACCCCTTCGGCGAGCAGAATCTTCATTTCCTTTTGCACGACTGGCCAGAGCATCACTGCGTAAATAAAAGCTGGGGTAACCGGTTTGTCCTGGCTAATGCGCAGGTCGGTATTGACCAGCCCCTGCTCGATCAGGGCAATGGCGGTACTGTCGCCACTGTCGAGAATCTCTTGCGTGGCAGGGAATAGCGGACGGAACAGGTCGTAGTGTTTCAGCAGAGCGAACACGCGCAGGGCGTGGCCTTCCATAAAAAGCTTGAGCACTTCGTCAAACAGGCGTGCCGCCGGCACTTCGCTGAGCATGGGCGCCAGCGATTTGAGTGGGGCGGCAGTGTCAGGCGCGATATCAAAATCCAACTTGGCAGCAAAGCGCACCGCGCGGATCATCCGTACCGGGTCTTCCTGATAGCGGCTGCTGGCATTGCCGATAATGCGTACCTGCCGTTTTGCAAGATCGTTCAAGCCGCCGACATAATCGTGAACTGTAAACTTGTCGCTGCAGTAATACAGTGCATTGATGGTGAAGTCGCGGCGCACTGCATCTTCTTCCAGCGTGCCGTACACGTTGTCGCGCAACAGCATACCGTTATCGGCGGCAACGGCTGTTTTGTCGTTGCCGTCACTGTGGCTGCCGCGGTAGGTGGTCACTTCAATGATTTCGCGGCCAAAGCGTACGTGCACGATCTTGAAACGCCGGCCGATAATGCGGCTGTTGCGAAATAGCTGGCGGATTTCTTCGGGGGTCGCGTTGGTGCCAATATCGAAATCTTTAGGGTGTTTGCCAAGCATCAGGTCGCGTACGCCACCACCCACCAGAAAAGCCTCAAACCCGCCGCTGCGCAAACGATGCATAACTTTCAGCGCATTGTCGCTGATATGTTTGCGGGAAATTGGGTGTTCGTCGCGGCTGAGAATGCGAGGAAGCTTGGGTTCCGCTGACTTGCGCGTCACGGCGGAAGTGATTTTTGTCCAGAGATTAGCCACTTATATTGAATAGTTCCTGTGTGCCGTTAGCTGATTACGCGCGGCATTCTAGCATAGATGATTGATCGCCCTGAGCGGTAGTTTATGAGCAGCTCGGAGCCATTGGTTACCGGTAGCCATGGGTGCGGTGTGAAGAGTGCCCTGTGGCTTATAAATACAGCTTTGCATTTTCGGGTAGATAGTGTCGGGGAATCAAGGCGGGTGGGTAGATTTTCAAGGCCCAGAAATGAAGAAGGGGAAAACAATGTCTTCCCCATCCAGGTCTCTATGCAATTGTTTTTATTTGTCTTCTTGCTCTTATTATTATTTTTTACTTGTTATTATTTTTATTTGACAGCTATATAGCAGTTAGCGTGCCAGGTTTGTAAAGTTGTTTATATTCAATGAGATAGGGTAATTCGGGTGACCAGTATTGTCTAAGTATAAGTGCTTATTGTTACTGATCTGCCCGTTGCTTGTTACTTTTACCAATTAGGGTAACGGTGGTTTCTGTATTTTTTGTGACAATTGGTATTTGCTTGGAACTTCTCCGCAATCAGGCGGTCTTCGAGCTCTTTTTCCGTGGAATGCCCAGCCGCTGGCGTCGTTCCCACAGGCATTTGCGGCTCACGCCCAGTTTTTGCGCGAGCTCTGTTTCGCTCATTGAATCCTGGTGTTCCAGAACAAAGCGCTGGAAGTAATCTTCCAGTGACAGGTCTTCGTTGGGATCCAACGCGCTGTTGCTGCTGGACTTACTGGGCTCTGGGTCTTTGCGAGGCTTGTTCTGGGGCTTCTGTTTGGTGCGTATCTGGCTGACGTCGACCAGCTCCAGATCTATGTCCAGCTCATCATTGTCGATCTCGGGGCCGTCGCTGAGGATGACGGCGCGCTCCACAGCGTTTTCAAGCTCGCGAATATTGCCCGGCCAGATATAGGTGGTAATGGCTTGAATGGCTTTCGGCGAAAAATGCATCTCTTCTTTGCCAAGGCGCTCGGAGCTGCGCTGCAAGACGGCTTCAGCAATCTCAAGAATGTCTTTGCCTCGCTCGCGTAAGGGGGGAAGTTCCAGCTGAATTACGCTGATTCGGTAGTAGAGGTCTTCCCGGAAATCGTGATCTCGCGCCATATTTTTCAGGTCGCGGTGGGTGGCGCAGATTAATCGTACATCCACAGTGCGCGCCTGTACTGAGCCAATGCGGCGGATTTCATTCTCCTGAATAAAGCGCAGCAGGCGGGCTTGAGCTTCCATCGGCAGCTCGCCGATTTCGTCGAGAAAGAGGGTGCCGCCGTCCGCTGCTTCGATCAAGCCGATGCGGTTGGTATTGGCGCCGGTAAATGCCCCTTTTTCATAACCAAAGAGTTCGGACTCAATCAGTGTTTCCGGGATGGCGGCACAGTTGACTGAAATCATCGGCTTGTCCGCACGGCTGCTGCGATTGTGGATGGCTTTGGCAACCAGTTCTTTACCGGTGCCGGTTTCGCCGCGGATCAAAACGGTGGCTTCCGTAGGCCCGACTTTACGGATCTTGTCATACAGGGTTGTCATGGATTTGCAGCTGCCGATCATTTCCCCCAGCTGTGGCTGACCGCGTTGGCCGTTGCGCCGGGTGCGACTGGCGGACGAACGATCGTCGCCGGCGTGGAGTTCGATATTGCGACGCACGGCTTCGAGCATTTCGTCATGATCAAAGGGTTTGGCGACGTAATCAACGGCACCGAGCTTCATGGAGTCTACCGCTGAGCGCAGGCTGGCATAGCTGGTCATGACCAGTACCGGCGACTCCGTGTTCTGGATAAGGTCTGTGCCGGGCGCGCCAGGCAGGCGCAGATCCGTGATAATCAGGTCGAAGTCGTCGAGGGTGAAGTTTTGCTGGGCCTCCGTGACTGAGGCGGCCTCCTGCACCCGATAGTCGTTGCGTTCGAGCAGGCGTCGAAGGGCTTTGCGGATTACGTCTTCGTCTTCGACAATCAGTATGTCATTCATCTTTGTCTCGCAATCTGACATTCGTCTGCTGGATGGCGGGCGGGTGTGTTACCAAAATGCCCAGTCCAAGTCGTAACACGACAAAATACCGCTTCCGCTCTGAATTTGCCAGTCTGTCTCAGGCTGTCCGCTCAAAGCGCCGGAAGGTCAGGTGCACGCAGGTGCCCCGATCGCGTCCTTTAACCGGGCTTTCGATTTGGATCTCGCCGCCCAGATCCTCCACGATGTTGTATACCAGTGCGAGCCCCAGGCCAGTACCTTTGCCGGGCTCTTTGGTGGTAAAGAAAGGCTCGAAAATGCGTTCCAGAGCCTCAGGCGGAATGCCGCTGCCGTCGTCACACACGGCAACTTGAACCTGATCGTGATCCGCTTGTGCGGTAACGCGAATTTCCCCGTCACTGTCGCTGGCGTCGCGGGCGTTGGACAGAAGGTTGATAAAGACCTGAATCAGACGCTGGTTGTCGGCGGCAATGATCAATGCCTGAGGGCAATCGTTGACGAAGTGTACCGGTTGCGCCTCCCGGTCGAGGGTAAGCAATTGCAGGGCCTCGTTGACGCAATGTTTTACATCGACGGCTTCAATTTTGCTGACCTGTGCGTCGCGGCCCTGATGGGCGAAATTAACCAGACTCTGGACAATGCCGGTAATGCGTTGTGTCTGTTTGATGATCTGTTCGGCGCTATCCAGTATTTCCGGGTCCTCGGAGTCAAAGCGCAGATTTTGGGCGAGGCAGGCAATGCCGGTTACTGGATTGCCGATCTCGTGGGCGACGCCCGCTGCGAGGCGGCCGATGGAAGCCAGCCGCTCCTGATGTGTGAGTTTACTTTCCATCAGGTGATTGTCAGTTACATCTTCAACGATAATGACCTGTTCACTACGGGTTAAGGGGTCGACCGCTGCTTTATGTAGATTGAGGATGCGGGTAAAAGGCCCTTGTTCGAAATTGTATTTGCGCCAGTGCAAGTCTTCGCTGTTTACAAACTCGTTGAGCAGGGTTTCCCAATGGGAATCCACGTCATTGAGGCGTGAGCCAGTAATGTCTTCGCTGGCAATGCCGGAGAGGTCACTCATGGCTCGATTCCACATCAGAATTTCGCCATCGGTACCTAAAGAGCACAGGCCAATGGGTAGCTCGTCGAGGGTTTGCCGATGGTAGCGACGCAGATTGTTCAGGTCTGCAGCCAGGCCGGTGAGGTGGGCGTTGTAGAGTTCCAACCGGCTTTCGATAAAGGTAATGTCTTCGCTGCCTGTGCTGGGGTCGCCGGTGTAGGGCAGCTGCTGATCGACCAAAGATTTGGCAACGCCGGGCCCCATGAGTGCAGACAGGTTGATTTCAATGCGGTCGCGCAGCCGGCGCAGGGCATAGGGGCGCCGTTCGTCGGGTGCGAGCCGCAGTTCTTCCAGTGCTTTGGCAACTTCGCGCTGGGCCACGTGCTCGCCCAGTGCGTAGGCCAGGCGCTGCTGCATCTCGGCAGCATCACGCAGATCCAGCAATTGTCGAGCAGGTCGGTTTAGATCATCCAGGGTACAGGCTTCGGCGGCAATGCGTTCTTCATTGCGCGTGGGCGTAAGCAGCGACACGGCAATAAACATCAGTGCGTTGGCGGTTAGTGACACGGCTACGACTGCAACCCAAGCCAGTTCGTCGGGCAAATCGGACACATAAAATGAGGTCACCCAGTTGCCATCAATGGCATCGACGAGCGTTGCTAATGAGCCCATCGTCCAAACGAGGAATCCTGCCAGCAAGCCGGCAATCAACCCATAACTGTTAGCCCTGGGCCAATAGAGAATGGCCAGTGTGCCGGGCAGAAATTGTGCGCAGCCAGAGATTGCGGCGATTGCCAGTTGCGAGAAGGTGTGCTGGTCGGGCATCAGCTGGTAAAAGCCAAAGCCTGTGAGAATAATCACCGCTATCAGCAGCTGCCGAATACGCAATAGCCAGTGATAGATATCGGTCTTACTGTCTGGCTGGTAGATAGGCAGTATCAGGTGGTTCAGACACATTGAGGCCAGTGCTAGCGTCGCGACAATAATAACGCCGCTGGCTGCGGACAGGCCACCTACGTACACCACATAGGTCAGCCAAGTCTGGTTGGTTTCCAGGCCGATGGCCAGTGAGTAAAACTGGGCGCTGATATCGGAGCCCAGTGCTTCGCCGGCCCACAGAATGGGGAACACGGGCAAGCTGATCAGCAGCAGATAGAATGGAATGCCCCAGCTGGCGGGTTTAAGGTTGGAGGCCTTCGGGTTCTCGGCAAACAGCACGTGGAACACGTGAGGCAGACACACGGCACTGGCAAAAAACATCACCAGCGACATGCGTGTGCTGTCGCCGCCGGCGGGGGTGTTCAGACTCTCAATCAGGTTCGGTTGTGTTGTCAGCCAGGCTTGCATGTCGCCAAAGCTTCCAAACACCAGTTTGATGGAAAAGAAGCCGGTAATCAGTAAGGCGAACAGTTTGACAAGCGATTCAAAGGCGATGGCGGTCACCAATCCGCGGTGACTTTCCCGCGAGTTCAGGTGGCGTGAGCCGAATAGAATCGCAAACACACTGATAAAGATACAAAACAGAAGAGCCAGTCCGTCGCGTTCACCGAGGGAGTTGCCGTCGCTTTGCGTTATCACCAGCATGGACTCGGTAACCGCCTGAATCTGCAGCGACAACAGCGGCAACATGGCGATTAGCATAAACAGGGTGACCAGAGAGCCGGCCCACTGACTGCGGAATCGGAAGGTCAAAACGTCGGCCAATGAATTGAGGCGGTAGGATAGGCAAATACGCATCAACGGCGACAGCAGCAGGGGATAGACGATAAAAGCGGAGGATATTCCCAAGTAGTAGTTTATGTAGCTGTAGCCGGCGTGCCGAGCGTAATCGACAATGCCGTAGATTCCATACGCGCTTACAAAAACCGTTAGTGACAGTACGAAGATTGCCGGGTGTTTGATGATCCGTTCAGGAATGACGTGGCGCTCTGCGGCGTAGGCGATTGCAAACAGCAGTATCAGGTAACCAGTGCCGAGCGCGAATAGCACATGGAGATCAGGGTGCATTGCGGGGAGTGTCCTGTCGCTGGCTGATATAGACAAAGATCACCACGCCGAACCAGATCAGGTGGGGGCGGTACCAGGCAATGCTGCCATCAAGCAGCCACTGCTCCAGCGACGGTGTAAACAGGAAAAACACCGAAAACAACAGTATCAGGGAGGATTGAATATGCATCCGCAGACCTCGTCGGAAGTGCTGCTATGGTAATAGAGGCTCTCCGTGATTGTAAAACGCTGATTCTGGTTGTCCCATGACCGCTGGCAAACGTTGCCGGTCCCAGTGCTTGATCGCCGCCAGCAGTAGGCTATCGATGCTGTGGCGCGAGTCGGGGAGCGGTTGATTTAGAAAGTGCAAGGCCAGCAGCAGATTATCGATTGCGCGACTGTTCTCGACCGGGGCCGCGAAGGTCTGCTTGCTCAATTTATGACCATCGGTGCCGACAATAACCGGGAAATGGAGATAGCGCGGCGCTGGCAGCCCTAGCAGAGATTGCAGGTAGCGCTGTCTCGGTGTCGACACCCACAGATCTGAACCCCGTACCACGTGGGTAATGCCCTGGTAGCCATCGTCGACGACGACAGCCAGCTGGTAGGCGTAATAGCCATCGCGCCGTTTGAGGATAAAGTCGCCAACCTCCTGTTGGAGATTCTGATGCAGTGGCTGCTGCAGATCATCGTGGGCGTGCCAGATGTGATCAGGCACGCGCAGGCGAATGGCGCAGTCGTCAGTTTTTGCGGGGGTAACACAGTGCCCCCGATGAATACCGTCATATTGGCTTAGCTGACGTCGCGAACAGCTGCAGCGAAAAGCTTGTCCGGTATCCAGCAGGTGGGCCAGTGCGGATTCATAGGCAGCTGAGCGAGTGCTTTGTTCCAGCACGTCGCCGTCCCAACACAGGCCGTGATGGTGCAGCGTATCTAAAATTCGGCGATCAGCGCCCGCGATTTCCCGGGGCGGGTCGATGTTTTCCATGCGCACCAGCCAGCGACCATTGCTTGCTTTGGCATCGAGAAAACTGGCGAGTGCGCCAATCAGTGAGCCGATATGGAGAGGCCCGGTGGGCGAGGGGGCGAAGCGACCGATATAAAGCGGATGGGTCATGGCAGGTGAGGTGGTGGGCGGCCCGGGGCCGCCCGGTCAGGATCAGCCGTGTTCCTGCCTTTCCTTGATTTCGTCGAGAGTTTTGCAATCAATGCACAGGCTGGCAGTGGGGCGCGCTTCCAGGCGCTTGATGCCAATCTCTACACCACAGGTATCACAAAAACCGTAGTCGTCGTTGTCGATCAGGTTCAGGGTAGACTCA
Organism: Litorivivens sp.; assembly: GCF_057445395.1. Classification (NCBI taxonomy): domain Bacteria; kingdom Pseudomonadati; phylum Pseudomonadota; class Gammaproteobacteria; genus Litorivivens; species Litorivivens sp. Next base: position 2,204 of record NZ_JBVBUV010000061.1, on the reverse strand, counting down.
ATTTTCTTGATCAGCTTGCGTTCGCGATCTCGCGTTCGCAACTCCAGGCTGAATTCTTCTTCCTGGGTTGCACGGTCGGCAGGATCCGGAAAATTGGCAGCCTCATCTTTCATGTGGGTCACGGTGCGATCCACTTCTTCCATCAGCTCAGATTTCCATTTGAGCAGGATGTTGCGGAAGTGGTCCTTTTGCTTGTCGTTCATATACTCCTCACCCTTTTTTGGCTTATAGGGTTCGAAGTTTTTGAACACTCCCGCTTCTTTTTGCTTTGCTGGCATTGATTCAATCTCTCCATCAACGACTGGAAGTGCGCCGCAGCAGGCCTGTACAGCCAACTACCCCCGGCGCTAAAGCGGCAAAGCTACCAGATTACTCGGGCTCGCGCCATAATAAAAAGACCGCTCTGAATAGGCTTGCCAGACAGATAAGTATAGCTGCTAATGACGCATTCGGACGGTGGCGGCAACGTCTTTGGCTGTTACCATAGGCATTTTTGCCGGAGATGACATCTTGACCCGACCCTACGCCCGTCGCCTGCAGGATATTGAACCCTTCAGAGTAGTTGAAGTACTCACCCGGGCCAAGCAGCTTGCCGCTGCGGGGCGGGACATTGTGCGTCTGGAAGCGGGTGAGCCGGATTTTTCCACGGCCGAACCCATCGTGCGCGCAGCCCAGGCGGCCCTCGCGCGCGGGGAAACCCACTACAGTCAGGCGGCCGGGATACCTGAGCTGCGCGAGGCCATCGCCAACTATTACAAGACCGATTACAACCTGGCTATTGCCCCCGAACGCATCATGATCACCCCTGGTGCATCCGGGGCTCTGCTGCTGATTTCGGGGCTGCTGCTCAACCCAGGTGACGGCATCCTCATGACGGACCCGGGCTACCCCTGCAATCGCAATTTTTTTCGCCTGGTAGAGGGCGAGGGCCAGCTGGTGCCGGTGGGGCCGCAGGATCGCTACCAGCTCACCGCCGAAAAAGCGGCAGCCGCCTGGCGGGAAAATACGGTGGGGGCCATCGTCGCCTCGCCGGCTAACCCGACTGGGGAAATCCTTACCGAGCAAGAGCTGCGGGATCTTTACAGTTTGTGTGAACGCAAAGACGGTTATCTGATTGTCGATGAGATCTACCACGGCCTGGATTATGACGAAAAAGCAGCAAGCATCCTTTCGATTACGGACCAGGCCTTTGTCATTAATAGCTTTTCCAAATATTTCGGAATGACAGGGTGGCGCTTAGGCTGGTTAGTGGCGCCGCCAGACGCAGTGCCACACCTGGAAAAGCTGGCTCAGAACTTGTTTATCTCCATGTCGACGATGGGGCAATACGGTGCCTTAGCGGCCTTTGAGCCTGAAACCAGAGGCATACTCAACAATCGTCGAGATGAGTTCAAGCGTCGACGGGACTATTTGCTGCCGGAGTTGCGACGCCTTGGGTTTGATATTCCGCACACGCCTGCCGGTGCTTTATATCTCTATGCCGGCATACAGAAGTTTGGAGGCAATAGCGCGCAATTTTGTGTGGATATGCTGGAGCAGCACGGAATCTCAATTACCCCTGGTGCCGATTTTGGGCGCTACCGAGCAAATGAGCACGTGCGTTTTGCCTACACGACCTCTATGTCGCGCTTAGAGGAAGCTGTGGCACGGATGGATCGTTTGTTTGCCTAAGGCGTAATGGATAATGCACAGCGTCGCTATGGCAGTCTAGCGCAAGCGAGAAGAAGTAATGTGCGTATCCAATCGGCGCAGTAAAGGCATACTCGATCTATTTCTGAACAAACAGTGGCGTTATCAAGGTAGAGCAGCTTGGTACACAGCTGGCGTGTTCATTGCTGCTATTGTGTACTGTCATTGCAATGTTTATATCGTGTAAGTCGCGGTATTGAAGGGCAGGGATGTGGATCGCCCGTGTATTCTCGCGAAGCGTATGACAGTCGATTAACGCCGTCAGCATCTATCAGAGATTTTTTAGTAACTTTTCGGTCGGCAGGTTAGTGGGTAACTCTATTCGGTAGAGGGTGGATTTGGTTGACAGGAATGTCCCCGCTCCGGAGAATGAAGCTCTCTCTAGGGGGCGCAATGATCGATATCGGTCGTCTGGGCGTACAATCGTCGCTCAGAAATAACTAAAATCAGCTATCGGCTTTTCCGGAGCGGTAATACCAATATGAAGCATACCGTCAGCGTTTTTCTGTTGCTCG
>NZ_JBVBUV010000060.1:0-24545 GCF_057445395.1 Litorivivens sp. | reverse complement strand
TGTGGGGCCGCAGGCCAATGAGGTGGTGTTTGAATTTGGGAATAGGCACTTATCCATGCCGGGGCACGTCACGATTTCAAACCGAGTGGTTATGTCTTTTGCCGATGCGGTAGAACTGCAGCAGCGCTTGCATCAGGTGCTCGCGGAAACCCAGCAAAAGCTGCAGCAGCAGTTCGAGCAGAGTTTGAAAAATAGCTCGGGTACTGAATAGACCAGTCCTAGGCTGTGTGCTGATCGAGCAAGGCCAGAAAGTCTGCCTCAGCCACTACGGGCACGTTCAGCTTTTCGGCCTTGGCCAGCTTGCTGCCCGCCGCAGCGCCCGCCAACAGTGTAGACGTTTTTTTCGACACACTCCCCGCCACTTTCGCGCCCAAGGCTTGCAGCTTTGCCTTGGCCTCATCGCGGGTCATGCTTTCCAGCGTACCGGAAACCACCCAGGTCTGTCCTGCCAGCGGCAACTCGGAAGGGTCTTTAACTTCGATATCGGGCCAGTGAATTCCTGCGGCTATTAAGGCGTCAATCACTTCGCGGTTATGCGCTTCGGCAAAAAAATGTTCAATGTGAGATGCGACAATCGGGCCGACGTCTGAAACCTCTAAAAGCGCCTCTTGGCTGGCATTCATAATAGCGTCGATATTGCCGAAATGCTGCGCCAGATTGAGCGCGGTTGCCTCCCCGACTTCGCGAATACCCAGGGAGTAAATAAAACGTTGTAACGAGGTAGCCTTACTTTTCTCTAGTGCGTCCAGAAGGTTCTGAGCGGACTTCTGCCCCATCCGCTCTAAGCCAGACAGCGTATCGAGGTCTAGACTAAAGAGATCGCCCGGGTGCTTGATCAGTTCTCGTTCTACTAGTACTTCGACAATTTTGTCGCCAAGGCCTTCAATATCCATCGCCTTACGCGACGCAAAATGCTTGATCGCCTGACTGCGCTGGGCAGCGCAAATGAGTCCGCCGGTACAGCGGGTGACGGCCTCGCCCTCAACTCGTTCAGATTCGCTGCCGCATACCGGACAATGTGTAGGCATCTCAATGATTTTCGCATCACTGGGACGCTTTTCCGCCACTACCTGAACAACCTGAGGAATCACATCACCCGCACGCCGGATAATAACGGTATCGCCCACACGTACATCCAGCCGCTGAATTTCATCAAAATTGTGCAAAGTGGCATTGCTCACAGTAACACCACCAACAAACACCGGCTCCAAACGCGCGACCGGCGTAATTGCGCCGGTTCTTCCCACCTGAAATTCCACATCGCGCAGCAGGGTCATTTCTTCCTGAGCCGGGAATTTGTGTGCAACAGCCCAGCGTGGCGCCCGCGAAACAAAGCCGAGTTTGCGCTGCAGATCAATGCTGTCTACTTTGAAAACGATGCCATCAATATCGTAAGGCAAGGCATCGCGCTTGTTCAGCAGGTATTCGTAATAGTCCAAGCAGCCATCGGCACCTTTCACAGTGCGTAATTCCGGGCTAACTCGAAAGCCCCACTTAGCCAGAGCGTTGAGGTTCTCACTGTGACAATTGAAAGGGCTTTTATCGCCACGCAAGGCCACGCCATATACGCCGAGCTCTAAAGGTCGACTGGCAGTAATCTTACTGTCGAGCTGGCGCAGACTGCCTGCAGCCGCATTACGCGGATTCACAAAGACTTTTTCATCTTTCGCGCGTGCAGCCGCATTCATTTTCTCAAAGCCAGCCCGCGGCATATAGATTTCACCGCGCACTTCAAGCTCGTCAGGCCAGTCGCTGCCCCGCAACTTGAGCGGCACAGAGGCAATGGTTTTTACATTGTTTGTAATGTCCTCGCCGCGTTTGCCGTCACCGCGCGTCGCCGCCCTTACCAGCAGACCGCGCTCATACAGCAAGCTGATGGCAATTCCGTCCAGCTTAGGTTCACAGGCAAAAACCAGCGGGGCATCACTGCCGAGACGGGATTTAATACGCTGTTCAAAATCACGCAGGCCGTCCTCGTCGAAGACATTGTCCAGAGACAACATCGGAACCACATGCTCCACCTCTTCAAAGGCACTTAATACGTCTCCACCAACCCGTTGGGTGGGTGAATCCGGTGACTTTAAATCGGGGTATTTTTCTTCCAGCGCCACCAGCTCGTGAAAAAGTCGGTCGTATTCGGCGTCCGGTATGGAAGGCTCATCCAGCACGTAGTATTTGTGATTGTGCTCGGTCAGAGCATCGCGCAGGGTTTGAATTCTGGCGCGAACGTCAGCGTCGTTCATAAGTCTTTATAATATTTATCAGATCACACCAGAGTGAGCTGGCGGCGTTCGAAATCGCGAATGCGCTGGCGCAAATGCTCAAGTGTTTGAGTGGTACACACGCTGCGCGCCTCATCCTGCAACTCACAGTGCAGATTTTTCACTAGCACCTGGGCAGTTTCCACCATGCAGTCAAAGGCTTTGATCGCATCTTTAGGACCGGGCAGGCGCATAAAAAAGGTAACACCGGGTGTAGAGAACTGTTCCATGGCATCTGGATCAAAGGTGCCGGGGGCGACCATATTAACGACACTGAACTGCTCAGCGCCCGCACCGCCAGCTTCTTCATAGCGGTGAAAGATATCCATTTCGCCGTAACGAACGTCGCACGCCAACAAGATCTGCAGCAAAGTTGCTCCGGGAATCACCTCGCCTTTGTGGGCAACTACGTGCAACACAATAATTTCTTCAGGGTTTTTAGGTGCCTGTGTTTTTCCTGCTGAGTCGCCGCGCTTAGCATTCTCAGCTTTTTTGGCCTCACTTTTTTTAGTGTCCGGCTTTTTGACTTCAACCTTTTTCTCGGCTTTCTTTTCGACCTTCACCTCGGGTTCTATTTCTGCGGGTTCAGGTACCGGCTCTACCAGCGGCTGGGTTTCAAGCGGTGTTTCTGCCACAACGGGCTTTGCCAGTTCACCGAGTGATTTTTCTGCCCGGGCACGTGGACTCTCAATTTCATCATCAAGGTCGAGCTCGGGTTTCGCCAAGGGCGCAGGCTTGGGCTCGGAGGGTTCTGGCCCTTCTTCAACAGAGTCCATCAACACGGGAACAGGGTTATCACCGTCGTCCGGCTTTTCGTAGCTGGGCACGGCTTTTTTACGGGCCACCACACGTGCACCGCCACCGGGCAGTTCGGGGTTGGACAACTCATCATCGTCGTCACTGGACGCCTTGGCGGACATGCGCAGCTTGTCACTGTAGCCAGCGCGCACCCGCCGATAAGCGTCCAATACAAAACCGGCAGCCACCAGACTGCCGAGTATGATTAACCAATCTCTGACATTCAGTTCCATCGACGCTCTCTGCTCTCCCAGTCAGCGAAAGCCTACGACCAGTATTCTGTCACCACAAACAACGACTTACCAGCACATAGCGGCCAAGTTCGCATAATCGACGAACTACATCGCCGCCATTTCAGCGGCTTCTTCCAGATCTACCGACACCAGCCGCGAAACGCCCGGCTCGTGCATGGTCACACCCATCAACTGCTCCGCCATCTCCATGGCGATCTTGTTGTGCGTGATGTAAATAAACTGCACCTGATCCGACATTTCCTGAACCATCCGCGCATAACGCCCGACATTCGCATCATCCAGCGGTGCATCGACCTCATCCAGCATACAGAACGGCGCAGGATTGAGCCGGAAGATGGAGAACACCAGGGCTATAGCCGTCAGAGCCTTTTCCCCACCCGACAACAGATGGATGGTGCTGTTCTTCTTGCCCGGCGGCCGCGCCATAATCGCAATACCGGTATCCAGCAGATCGTCGCCCGTCATCTCCAGGTACGCACTGCCGCCACCAAAAACCTTCGGGAACAGCGCCTGTAATCCAGTGTTAACCTGATCGAAGGTTTCCTTGAAGCGATTGCGGGTTTCCTTGTCGATACGGCGAATCGCTCCCTCAAGGGTTTCCAGAGCTTCTTCCAGATCGTCGTTCTGCGCGTCCAGATAGCGCTTGCGCTCGGATTGTGAGTCGTACTCTTCAATCGCAGCGAGGTTGATGGCACCCAGCCGATCAATACGCTTGCCGATCTGCTCCAGTTGCGCCTGCCACTCCTGCTCGCTCGCTCCTTCGGGGAGTGTCGCCAACACCTGATCCAGGTCATGCTGCGCTTCGGCCAACTGTTCCTGCAGAGTGCGACGTCGAACCTGCAGCTCCTGATTCTCAAGGCGCGCCTGCTCTAGACGACTACGCGCCTGCTGCAGGCGGTTTTCCACTTCATTACGACGACGATCCAGCTCACGCATTACATGGTCAACACCATCGACACTGCGTCGCGCTTCCTGCAATTCTTCCTCGACAACAAGGCGCTGTTCCAAACGCTCTTCCAATTCGAGTTTCATTTCTTCAATAGGTTCACCGCTCTGGGCCAGGCTTTCCTGAATTTCTGCCCGGCGTTTTTCCAGCAATGCCACCTGATCGTTGGCCCGCGCGATAGCCTGTGCTACCGATTCAAGCTGAGCACTCAGGCTCTGGGAACGCATAGCCAGTTGATGAGCATGGTCTTTGTCGTGACGGGCCTTTTGTCGCGCCTGATCCAGCCGCGCACGCAGCTCATCGCGCTCGCGCATCAGCTCTTCACGCTGCCCGGAATCTCTCTCCATGGCCTCAATAGCTTCGGAAAGCACTGCACGTGCTTCGCCCAGTGATTCCTGTTCCTGCTTGTACTGAGCGCGCTGCTCTTCGAGTTCGTTGCGCAGACTGCTGCGACGACTATTGATCTGCTCTATACGTGCCTGGTGAGCACTTAACTTGGAATTGAGTTCACTGTGCTGGCGACTGTGCTGCTGGATATCACGCTGCAATTGATCACGTCGTGCTTCCTGGTCTGCTATCTGCTCGCGACGACTGCGAAGCTGCTGATCAATGCTGGCGAGCTTTTCTTCTGCAGCGGCGATACTGTCAATCAGCTCTGCAAGCTCCTGCTGCCTTTTCAGTACACCCTGCTCGCTGTCGTCCGGGCGCGCCACACGCACCCAGTTTGGCCCCACCCACAAACCTTCGCGAGTGATCAGCGACTGGCCAGGCTGAAGCGATTTACGGCGTGCCAGCGCATCTTCAAGGCTCTCAGCGGTGTCTACATGGGCCAACTGTGCTGCGAGCGCGGCATCCGTGTTACGAAGCTTGCTGGCGAGCGAACTGCCACCAGCGCTTGCACCTGCACTTTCGACAAGGGTTAATTGTCCCTTGCCAACGCTGGCCAGCGAACCGGCCAAATCATCAATAGCCGCAACACAAACGGCCTGCAAGCGATCACCGAGCACGGTTTCTACCGCCAGTTCCCAACCGGATTCTACGTCCAGTTGCTCTGCGGCTAGTGGCGCCTGCTCAAGGTCATGATCGCGCAGCCAGTTGCTGACGGCTTCGCCCTGCCCCATCGCTGCCTGCTGCAACGCTTCCAATGAAGCGCGACGGCCTTTCATAGTTTGCAGATCGCTGCGCAGCGCATTCTGCTCATCGTTCAGTTGCTGCAGGCTATCGCGGCCTTCAGCAATCTGCGGCAATATTTCGTCAAGTTGCTGCTGGCGCTCTTCACCTTGCAGCTCCATCTCTGCGAGTTGCTCGCGCAGCACTTCAATATCGCTGTCTTCATCAGAGGCCACTAGCGATTCGCTTTCAGCCTCCATCTTCTGCATCTTATCTTGCAGACGCTGCAGGGTGAGCTCCAGGTGCTGAATGCGCGACTGTTGTACTTCTGCCTGCTGACGCGGGGTTGCTGCATTCTGGTTGAATTCGTCCCAGCGCTGTTGCCATTCGCTGTGCGATTCTTCCGCTTCTGTCAGCGCCATCAGGGACTCTTCTTCCTGGGCCTGCGACATTTCCAGCTCAGGGGTGATGGATTCCAGCTCTTCCTGCCAGCGCTCAACTTTTTCGCTATCGCCGGTCAGGTGTGACTGGGCCTCGTCGTAATCCCGGTTGATACGCTCTAGATCTTCAGCCAACTGGCGGCCGCGATCCTGCTGGTGCTTGATGGCCTGTTCAATTCGGCTCACTTCAGCGCCGATACTGTAGTAACGCCCCTGCACTTTGTTCAGCGCATCGTTAAGCTGGGTCAGGTTGTCACGCTGCTTCTCGCTGTCAGTTTCAATAGACTGACGCTCGGTTACGACGGCCTCAACCTCAACTTCAAGGTCGCGGATACTGGCGGCACGAGTTTCCACCTTGTCGTTGATACCGCGCCACTGCAACGCCTGCAGCTGAGCCTTAAGCTGGCGTTCTTCCGCTTTGAATTCCTTGTACTTTTCAGCAGCTCGGGCCTGGCGTTCCAGATGTGACAGCTGACGCTCCATCTCTTCGCGCAGATCCGTTAGTCGCTCAAGATTTTCCCGGGTACGACGCATGCGGTTTTCGGTTTCGCGACGTCGCTCCTTGTATTTTGAAATCCCGGCGGCTTCTTCAATGAAGATACGCAGCTCTTCGGGTTTGGCTTCGATCAGGCGCGAGATCATGCCCTGTTCGATGATGGCATAACTGCGTGGCCCCAGACCGGTGCCCAGAAAAATATCAGTGATATCCCGACGCCGACATTTGGTGCCATTGAGAAAATACTCGGACGTACCTTCACGCGTGACCTTACGCTTAATGGCGATTTCGCCAAAAGCCGCATATTCGCCACCCAGCTTGCCTTCGCTGTTATCAAATACCAGCTCAATGGAGGCCTGCCCCACCTCTTTGCGGTTTACCGAGCCATTGAAGATGACATCGGTCATTGATTCGCCGCGCAGGTTCTTGGCTGAGCTCTCCCCCATCACCCAGCGCACCGCATCAATGATATTGGATTTGCCGCAGCCGTTCGGGCCCACAACCGCCGCCAGATTACTGGGGAAGGACACGGTGGTCGGGTCAACAAAAGATTTGAAGCCCGCGAGCTTGATGCATTTCAATCGCATGAAAATGAGTACCGAAAATACTATAACAGGTTGATTTTATTCTAGATTCAGAATATCTGTGGCAGTCGGAAACAGCTCGGGCGTGCACTGCCAACTTTGCCTGTAGTTTACCGGCTATTGGCGGCGCACTCCACGCCGGGTGGGGATTTTTTTATGGAATATGTCCTTTGCTAACACTCATTCGACGAGACTGTCCAGCACCAGAGAGACAGGGCCCTCCAAGCTACGCCAGCGCAGCTGTGCCGAATGGCCTTCCACATCACCAGCCGTCGGTGCCACGGAGCCGCCACGTGAAAAGCGGGCCGTCAGCTTAACATTTTCATATTTATCGAGGGTCATATCTGCGCGCATGGCGTCAGCGGGGGTCAACACGAACTGCTGCGGCCAGGAAATGTCGCCCGACTGCGGCTTGCGCACAACTGCTAACGGAAAACCCGGGCCATCGGCAGCCTTGGCAAAGACATACAGCACCCCCTGATCCGGCAGTGACACCGAATCGGCCCTATCGACTGAAACCACAATACCGCCGAGGGTGCCGTTCTCCAATGCCAACTGTTTGGCCCGTGCCAGGGCTTCGCCAATCACCTGTGACTGCGGTGATTGGGGCGACAAACTCGATAGCAGCGCGGTCCAGCGCTGTACCGCCTGCGCATAATCGCCACGTTCGAAGGCATCCATTCCCAGCATTCCCAGCGCGGTCGTTTGAGCCGGATCGAGTGCTATCGCCTGTTCCATCAGGGCCCGCGCTTCGCCATCGAGTTTGCGGCCATCGCGCAGAAAAAGCGCTTGGGCAAGCTGAGCCATCAGCATTGCATTGCGTGGTTCACCTGCCAGAAGCTCGCGATAACTCGCCACCGCAGCGCTATAGTTCCCCTGCTCGATGGCCAGCTGCGCATGCCAGAACCGCAACTCGGGATTTTCTGACCGAAACTGCAAACTGGTTTCAATTGCCTGTGACAGCGCGCGAATATCTTCCGGCGAGAAGCGCCGTTTTCCCGCCAGCTCGGCCTGCAATTCGTTTACCGCCATTTCAGGCCATGCACCCAACGAGCGGTAAAGCATTGCACTTGCGCCAACGGACAGAACCAGCAACAACGGCAACAACCAGGCCGGCAAACGCTCTTGTCGCGCTGCGGAATCCTCCGTCACCGTTTCCGCCAGCAGCTGACGCTGCAATTCAGCCTCCAGCTGGCTCAGGGCTTCATCGTCCAGATCACCGCGCTCACGCTCGGCCTTCAATTCTTCCAGGCGTTGCTTGAACACCGCTGCATTTGCGGCACCTGCGGCAACTCCCGCAGAGCGGGCCCGCAAACTCCAGACAATAGCACCACCAAAGATGACAAGCGCGAGTGCCAGCGTGACAAACAACTCAGTCATCGTTGCGCTCCAGCATAGCGCGCAAGCGCGCTTCCTCCGCCTGACTCAAGGCAGCGTTCGCCGCCTGACGCGGTGCGCGCGACAATCGCCACCACACACCACCGCCCACCAGTACCAGCACCGCCGGCCCCAGCCACAAAGCCAGGGTTTCCAACGTGACGCGCGGGCGATATAGAACAAAGTCGCCGTAGCGGTTATGCATAAAGGTTAGAATTTCCTGGTCACTATCGCCGGCTTTAATCATACGATACACCTCGCGCCGCAAATCCTGCGCGATGGGAGCATCCGAACCCGCTAGATTCTGATTCTGGCATTTGGGGCAACGCAATTCGTCAATCAGCGCGTTATAACGCTTGCGCTCTGCGTCGGAGACAAAGTCATAGGTTTCTACCACCGCCACCGCCGTTAACGAAAGCGCCAGACAGATCAAGGCGAGTATCAGGCGCATCAATTGGTCATCCCTTCAGCGGCCTTGAGTTTGGCAATCAGCGGCGCAAAGTGACGGTCCCAAACAGCCTGATCAAGACCGCCCTGATAGCGCATATGAACCACACCGGCGCGGTCTACAACAAAGGTTTCCGGGGCGCCAGTCACACCCAGATCCAACCCCAGCTGACCTGTCTGATCGACGATATTGACCCGAAACGGGTTGCCCTTATCAGCCAGCCAGCGACGCGCCTTTTCTGGATCGTCCTTGTAATTGATAGCGAACACAGCCACCTCACCGCGCTCCGCCAACTCCACCAGATAGGGATGTTCGTACAAACAGGTCGGGCACCAGGTGGCCCACACATTGACGATGCTAATTTGTCCTTTCAACAGGCTTTCATCGACCGGCTCACCGCTCAACAGCGCGGGCAACTCAAACGCCGGAAAGGGCTGACCGATAAGCGCCGATGGCAGTGCCTTGGGGTCGTACTCGCCATCGCTGACGCGAGTTTCCACCGCATAAAACAAAGCGGCCAGTACCAGAAACAGTATCAACGGAATAAACAGTTTTAATCGACCCATCTCAGGCTACTCCTTTACCGGCAGGTTTTTGCAAACGGTAACGCTTGTCCAGAATTGAGATCACCGCGCCCAGTGCCACGAAGGCGCCACCCAGCCAGATCCAACGAACCAGCGGTTTATAGTGAACCCGCACAGCCCAGGCCCCATCATCAAGGGGCTCACCCAGTGCCACATAAACATCGCGGAACAGCCCGGCATCAATGGCTGCTTCAGTCATGATCTGATCACCACGCGCATGGTAACGACGCTTCTCGGGATGCAATTCGGCGAGCTGGCGACCATCTTTGAATAGTCGAATATCACCCCGAGTACCGGCATAGTTTGGCCCCTGAATATCCGAGGTACCGTGAAACTCTACCCGATAAGCACCAGCATCAAGCGCATCCCCTTCAGCCATGCGCAAATCGCGTTCAGTGGAATACTGACTGACCACCGTGACACCCAGTACCGCCATACCAAATCCCATATGGGCGACAATCATCCCCACGTAAGACCGGTTAAGCTTGCGCACGCCGGTGAAAAAGCTGTCGGCATTGCGGGTCTGCTTCAGCACGCTGCGCAGGCTCGCAAAAATCAGCCACACCCCCAGAAAAAGACCGAAGGCCGCTGCCACTGACCACTCACCCCAGACAAAAGGCAGCAACAGGCCAGTAACCAGCGCCAGCGCCAGCGGCTCCTTGATCCACTGCAGCAAACTGCGGGTATTTTTCCACTGCGAGTACATACCCAGACCGGTGAGTATCCCCAGCGCCCCCGCTAGCGGCACAAACATGGCATTGAAATAGGGCGGCCCCACGGAATACTTGCCCTGCCCCAAATAATCCATCACCAGCGGAAACAGGGTTCCGAGCAACACCACCAGCGCGGCACAGACCAAAAGAATATTATTGGCCAGTAGCAGGGATTCGCGTGACACCGCCGTGAATACTGGCTTGAAGGCACTTTCCGGTGCTCGCACTGCGTAGAGGGTTAACGACCCACCAATCACCACGAACAAAAAACCAAGGATGTAAAGCCCACGGGTGGGATCGGCAGCGAAGGAATGTACCGAGGTCAACACGCCGGAGCGGACCAGAAAGGTCCCCAACAGGCTGAGAGAAAAAGCGAAAATTGCCAGTAGCAAGGTCCAGTTTTTGAAGGCGCCCCGCTTTTCGGTCACCGCCAGAGAATGCACAAGTGCGGTACCTACCAACCACGGCATAAAAGAGGCGTTTTCTACCGGATCCCAAAACCACCAGCCGCCCCAACCGAGTTCATAGTAGGCCCACCAGCTGCCCAGCGTGATGCCTACGGTCAGAAAAGCCCAGGCAACGTTGGTCCACGGCCGCGCCCAGCGCGCCCAGCTGGCATCGAGTTTACCCCGCACCAGCGCAGCAATGGCAAAGGCAAAGGCCACAGAGAACCCCACATAACCGAAATACAGCATCGGTGGGTGAATCACCATACCCGGATCTTGCAGCAGCGGATTAAGATCTTGTCCGTCAAGCGGCGTGGAAATGAGGCGGCGTTCGAAGGGGTTGGAGGTAAACAGCATAAAACTCAGGAAACCTGCCGATATTGCCCCCATGGTGGCCAGTACAACGGCCTTTACCTTTTCCGGAATCTGCTGACCGGTAAGCGCCACCGCAGCAGTCCAACCTGCCAGAATCAGTCCCCACAATAACAACGAGCCCTCGTGGCCACCCCACAGTGCGGTGAATTTATAATGCATGGGCAGCTGGCTGTTGGATTGCAAGGCAACAATGTGAACCGAAAAATCGTCCCCCATAAAGGCGGCAGCGAGACAACCAAACGACACCGCAATCAATACAAATTGCAGCACCGAAAAACGATTCGCGCTCAGCAACAGGCGGCGGTTTTCCGTCGCGTAGCCCAGTGACGGCAGCAACGCCAGCAACAACGACACACAAAACGCCAGGATTAGGGCAAAGTGACCAACTTCAGGAATCAAATCATGTCTCCGGATTGGCCTTTTTCAAGGCCTCACTGACTTCTGGCGGCATATACTTTTCATCGTGTTTTGCCAGCACCTGCTGGGCATGGAACAGGCCCTTGCTATCGAGCTGCCCGGACACCACCACGCCCTCTCCTTCGCTAAAGAGATCCGGCAAAATGCCGGTATAGGTCACCGGCACATTGGCCTGGTAGTCCGTTACGATAAAGCTTACCTGCAAGCTGTCTGTAGCGCGTTTGACGCTACCTTCTAGCACCATACCGCCGGCGCGTATATCTCGCCCTACCGGTGCCTTGCCAGCGACGATATCAGACGGGGGGTAGAACAGGTTGATATTCTCGCGCAGCGCGTAGCCCATTAAGGCTGCCGCCAGGCCAGTGGCAATCACAATAAACAACACAATAAACAGGCGCTGCCTGCGAAGCGGATGCATCAAGCTTGCTCCCGTCGGTAATGCGCACGGAGCTCTCTCAGCTGCCGTTTCTTTCGCTGCAAGGGTGCAACCAGCAGCGCAATCAGGGTCAGCGCCGTAATCCCGTACGCAGACCAGACATAGCTGCCGTGACCATCCATCTGCAGCAAGGCACTTACACTGTCAAAATACATATCCCTACCTCGCCGCTGCGGTGACCAGTTCACGCACCCAGCGGGTATTGCGCTCTCGGTCGAGAATTTCATTGCGTACAAACATCAGTAACGCCACACCGAAAAAGGCATAAAAGCCAGTAATGGTGAGCATCAGCGGACGCAACATAGACGGATGAATAGACGATTCACCGGTAAAACTGATACTGGCCGGCTGATGTAGGCTGTACCACCACTCTACAGACCAGTAAATAATGGGAATGTTCACAGCGCCGACCAGCGCGAGGATGGCACACGCGCGCCCGGCTGCCTCTTTGTTTTCGAACGCCTCGTACAGCGCAATGATGCCAATGTAGAGGAAGAACAGCACTAACACTGACGTAATGCGGGCATCCCACACCCACCAGGTTCCCCAGGTAGGCTTACCCCAAATGGCCCCGGTTACGAGCGCCAGAAAGGTCAGTGCGGCGCCAATGGGCGCGGCGCATTTCACGACCATATCTGCCAGCTTGATCCGCCAAACCAGGCTGATCGCACCGGCAATTGCCATCATCATATAACCGGCCATCGCCACGGCAGCGGCGGGCACATGGATGTAGATGATGCGAAAGCTATTGCCCTGCTTGTAATCCGGCGGCACATAGAGCAAGCCCCAAGCTACGCCGACAAGCAGACACACAGCACTGATAACCGCCAGCCAGGGCAGCAATCGACCACTAAGCTGGTAAAACCAGCGTGGAGAACTCCATTTATGAAACCAGGCCCACATACTCTCTCAGTTACGCCAATTGAGGGCGCGCTAGTATACCTTATTCATTGGTCGAGACTTACTCGCAAGGCCCCACCAATGGCAAAAGGCGCCAATGCCAGGAAAAACAGCGCCAGCGCCGCAAGCAGTGCCAGCGGTGACGAGGCATCCATCCCCGCAACGGCGCGCTGCACGGCAGCACTGCCGAAAATCAACACCGGAACAAACAGCGGCAGCACCAGCAGCGACAACAACACCCCGCCGCGCTTTAGCCCCACCGTCAGCGCCGCTCCGATGGCGGCAATAAAGCTCAGCACCAAGCTGCCACAGCCAAGACTCAGCAACAGTGCGCCCAGACCCTCACTGGGCATCTGCAGCATCAAAGCCAGCAGCGGCGACAACAAGGTCAGCGGCACGCCGGTAAGCAGCCAGTGGGCCAACGTTTTCATGAGCACCGTGGTATAGAGCGGCACTGGGCTTAGCAGGATCTGCTCCAGCGTGCCGTCGTCAAAATCCCCTTTGAACAGTGCGTCGCTGGCCATGAGCACGGATAACAGGGCAACAATCCACAGAATACCCGGCGCCAACTCGGCCAGTATCTGCGGTGACGGCCCGAGTCCCAGCGGAAACAGCGTGCAGACAATCAGAAAGAAAAACAGTGGATTTGCCAGCTCGGTACGACGTCGCAGACTCACCGTCAATTCACGTCGCAACAGGCGCAATGCAAGTTCAATGGGGCCCAGTGTCTTCACACCTATACCCCCAACTCAATGGATTGCAGAGCTGGAATGGCTGGGTCATGGTGTGTCGTCAGCAACACTGCGCCCCCCTGCTTAGCAAAGTCCCCAATCCAGCCCTCCAGCGCGGCAACAGTCTGTTTATCCAGCGCCGTGAACGGTTCGTCCAGCAACCAGAACTTGGCGGGGATAAGGAATAACCGCGCCAGTGCCACCCTACGCTGCTGACCGGCCGACATCTGCCGACACTGGATATGCTCATAGCCACCTAGGCCAACCTGCTCTAGGGCGGCTTCGATATCGGCAGCGCTAGCAGCCAGACCTTTCAAGGATGCGAGCCAATCCAGGTTCTCGTGGGCACTCAGACTGCCTTTCAACGCAGGGGCATGCCCCAGAAAGTGACTATGGCGCCGCAGCGCCGACAAAGATCGCTGGCCTTCGTAGAAAATCTCGCCCTCATAGGCCGAATAGAGCCCTGCGACGATACGCAGCAGTGTTGTCTTGCCGGCACCGTTGGGCCCCTCAAGTCGAATCGCGCTGCCTGCGCGAACATCAAAATCAAGATTTTCGGCCAGTACCCGGTGATCACGAGAAAAGGTCAGGCCTCTGACTTCCAGCAGTGACGACAAACCGCCTGGCTCCTCTGATAAACGGATAGGGTAAGCTTCAAGAAAGCGGCGATTATAAACAACTTGGCGGGTTTATGCCCTGTCAGAGAGACTTCAGTTCATCATCCAGAGACAAGGGGTCGGAAGATGGCGCTGCCGACTCCAGCTGTAAGATCCGGTCACGGCAGTATTCAAACTTTTTCCAGAGTACCGCAGGCATCGCTTGCGGTGTAGCAGACGCTCGCACGCGCTGAAATTGCACTGCCAAGTAGTCCGCACCAGCGTTCAACAGCCCCAGCACCCCGGGGTTCATTGCCAATTGACCGCGATCCAGCGCTTCGGCAACACGTTCACACTGGGCCGCGCTCTCACCAAGCACTTCCAGCCCGGGAAGGCTCAGCGCGGTACCCTTGATATTATGAAAATCACGTCGCACGCCCCCCATGGTTAGCTCGGTATACTCTCCAGCGGCAAAGGCTGTGAGTGCAGCGCGGCATCGATTGAGGCATTCGGTTGCTTCATCGGCAAAAAAAATACGCAGATCGGCGTAGTCGTCGTCAGCGATCACGGCGATCCTCGCTGCGCCGCCGCATCGGTCAGCGGCCTCCCAAGGGTATTGAAAACCTGCTCAATCTTGGCTTGCAACACCGCCGCCGTGAAGGGTTTGACGACATAACCATTCACACCCGCCTGAGCTGCCTCGACGATTTGCTCGCGATTGGCATCTGCCGTAACCACCAGCACCGGCAGTGCAGCTAGGCGCGGATCTTGGCGCACAGAGCGCAGCAAATCCAGCCCAGACATACCCGGCATGTTCAGATCGGTTATCAGGAAATCGTAATGATCACTGTGAAGCATCGGCAGTGCGGTAGTGCCGTCGTCAGCTTCATCAACGTCTTCATAACCCAGTTTATGCAGAAGATTTTTAATAATCCTACGCATGGTTGAAAAATCATCAACGACCAGAATTTTCATTGGCGCTCGGCAAGTACTTCATTGAATGACAACACTTTTTCATATTTACGTGGAAATCGCCACCGAGATCATTGGTATTAAGGGGAATAGTTCTCAAATGCAGTAATCAAAACAACGCTGGCTATAACGGTTCCGCACCGAAAATCAGAAAATACAGATAAAAAAAGACCGCCCCAACCAGGGCGGCCCACCATGCTGAGAAGCGTCAGAATCGACGCCAACCTGGACGGAGCCTCTGCCTTAAGGCAGCACTGCTCTTACTGCTACTGCTATTACCGTTTCAAACATGCAAATTAAGCCGACACATAAGCAAACGGGTTAACCACACTTGAGCCTTCACCCATAGGCCGTATCGGGATGTGCGACAATAGATTGCGAATGCGTCCCTCATCGACTTTACGCACATCCACCATCAACAATATGGCGCCTGCTTCTAACGCATTGTGAAAGCGTCTTATCTTGTAATTTTCACGAGACAGTCCAAGCATACCGCCTTCCCAAGCGCCAAACAGCGTTGCCGAGACAATCAACGCCACCATCGCAAATACGCCCCAAGAACCAGAAAAATCAATCACCCGTGACGCCAGCAGAACAAACGCTGCACCAATCATCAGTCCCAGCAAACCACCGCGCTCTGTGCCGCGAAGAATATCGCACCGCTGCAACGGCGACGCCCCCTGCAGCTGGTGGCTATAAAGGCCTGCTTCATCTTTAGCCAACGCATGGAACCGCCAATTGGCGATCCCTGGTGTATGCTGTAACTGACGCGACACTTGGCTCGCGAGCGCCATGGAATCTGTCAGGTAGTAAAGGCGCTTCATACATAAGCCTCCAGCCTCCTGCGAGCCCTCATTATTCTCCGGCACGGCCTTGCTACACCGCGCTTAGTCGGACTCTGTCTGACGTATTCTTAGTATAGCCAAGGGAAAGGGGGGAAAGTTGGTAGGAATACCTGATGTTAGAACGATTGGCTATAAGCTGTTTATTTTTTAGGCGCCTTATCTAACACTAACACTGAGTCACTCCTCGTTGCGCAGGGCCTTGCTGCGTTCCGCCGGCGACACCAGCTCTGTGAGACGAATCCCCAACTGATTGTTGACCACCACCACCTCACCGCGCGCAATCATGGCCC
Source organism: Litorivivens sp. (assembly GCF_057445395.1). Classification (NCBI taxonomy): domain Bacteria; kingdom Pseudomonadati; phylum Pseudomonadota; class Gammaproteobacteria; genus Litorivivens; species Litorivivens sp. Next base: position 8,526 of record NZ_JBVBUV010000060.1, on the reverse strand, counting down.
CATTCACCAGCACATCCAGTGGCTCACCGGCTTGTCGATTAAGTTCGACGACCGCGCCCTGCCGCAGATCCAGCAAGTCGCGCACCGATATTTCCGCACTCCCCACTTCCATGCTGATACGCACGGGAATATCCATCACCATATCCAGGCTGGCGCGACTGCTGGTCACTGCCTTATCCACGCCACCGCTCAGCGGTTGAGATAATGGCTCGGCGTCGCTGACCTTGCCAGCAGATTTACGCTCTTCGAGGGTTTTGAATTCATCCATTATTTTCCGCTCCCGCATCCTCATTCTTCAGCACTTTTACTGCCCAATTCCCCGCATAGCTGCCAGCCTCTACGCGGTGGATAGGAATACCATCAACCGTCAACTCAGACCCACGTCGCAGGTTTAGCGGCAGGAAATCGCCGACGTCCAGCGCCGCCAGTTCACTGAGCGACAGCTCAAGCTCCGCTACCCTACAGCGCGCATTGACCATCACCTGACTGAGCTGCTGCTCAACGGCATTGGCCCACTGTCGATCTGACTCCGCGGACAAGCCGCGATGCCCCGACTCCAAGCTTTCACGAACCGGCTCCAGCATGGCTTCGGGCATCACCACATGGATTTCGCCGCCACCCCCGCCAATAAGCACCTGAAAAGTGGAAATCACGACATTTTCGCTCGGTGCCACAATGGCTGCCAGCGCTGGGTTATATTCCACGCCCTGTGGCTGACATGACAACTCAGCCACGCCGCGCCACAGGTCTTCGATATCGCGGTAAATACTGTTCAGCAGGCGTGCAACCAGGGTATTTTCGGTGGGTGTAAACTCACGCCCTTCGACCTTGGCATGACGACCCGACCCTCCAAAAAAGAAGTCTACAATGCGAAATACCAGCCTGGCGTCCAACACGACCATCGCGGTACCCGCGAGCGGCGACAGGGTTACTAAATTGAGGCTAGACGGCAGGTAAAGGCCATCGAGGTAATCGGAAAACTTGCGCACTGCGACGGCCTGCGCATCGATATCCACTTCTTTCCTGAGAATGGCTGACAGTGCCTGCCGAATGCGGCTGGAAAGGCGCTGATTAATGGCATCGAGCCCGCTGTAGCGCCCCCGCGTAATACGCTGCTGGCCGCTTAGGTCGTAGCTGCGCACCCCCGTGGTCACTGACGGGCTGGTTTTGGTAACAACGTCACTGTTGGCAACTTGCTCCAGCAACGCATCAATCTCTTCCTGCGACAACACATCTTTCATGAGGCTTTAACCGTTACTGGACTGGCCAGCCGCAATTCTCCGCTGAGCACAATATCGCCCGACGCCGCCATCCGACGCACCAAATACAGTACATCGTTTGCCGACTGCTCAATGGGCTCGGCACCGAGCCCAGCATACTCTTTCAGCAGCGGGCGCAGCATACGCGCTCTGGTTTTAGGCATACGCTGCAAAAAGCCTTCCCGCGTATCGGGGCGGCACCCCAGCAACGCCCGCGCCAGCAAATCATCCGGCAGCTGGTCCTGAACTTTCTTCCAATCTTCAGAAGTAAGCCCCAGCAGATCGTCCATGGTAAACATCTGGTTTTGCAAGGTGAGCGCCAAACCCTGATCCCGCTGGTAAATATCTTGCAGCAGGGCCTCGGACCAGTCGGCCGACACTGATTTTAAAATAGCAGCGGCCTGACGGCGCCCCGGTGGAATACGGTTTGAATGGTTTGACAGTTTATCGAGTTTTGATTCGATCAGCTCTGAGATCGCCTCGGCCGCGGCGGGCTGCAGTTTGTCCAGCTCAGCAACCCGCAACACCACGTCGGCGCGCACATTGGCAGGCAGGCACTCTATCAGTCGCGTGGCCTTCTCTGTGTCCAGGCTGGCAACGACAATTGCCTGCACCTGAGGATGCTCACCGGCAACCAATTCAGCCAGTGTTTCGGCCTCGAGCCAGCGTAGATTTTCAAGCAAGGGAATACTTTCCTGAATTTCCGGTGCACCGGCAACCAGCCGCGTGCGCTTCTCCCCTAAAGCTGACTCCAGCAGACCCCGGAAATCAGATTCGGCTTTTACGCCAAAACCCGTGGCTTCCTGCACGTCGTTAAAAAACTGGCGAACTGCGTAACGCAGGACAGTGCGACGTACTCGCGCAATGCGCACCATAATATCGCCCACCAATTGAATCTCGCGGGGCAAAAACTGCTGCAATACCCCGGCGGCTACCGGCTTCGGCAGGCTCAACAGGATCACCGCTGCCAATTCACGCTGGGTCATACCACCACTTTCAGCGGCTGCGGACGACGATGGACGCAACCATAGGCGCAGAACCTGAGCCACGCGTGATGGGTCTTCGGAGGCGAGTTTCTCAAGCTCGGCCAGCCGCACATCCACTTCATCTTTGTAGCTTTGCCGAGGCCGGCGGCCAAGCAGCCAGCCCGCTGCAAGCCCGATAATCAACAGCACTCCGCCGCCGAGTAACAACCACCCAAGCGACGGTCGACGAGACTCGGAGGCATCGTGTGTATGCGGTTCGGTCACCAATGGCATGGATGACAGCACCAGAGGATAGTTTGCGCCAAGAGCCGTGCTAATCAGCTCCCGCAAGCCCTCTTCGCTGTAGTCGTTCTGAAAGTTTCGGTCAACAACCAGCAGGATTTGCGGTCCGGTGCGGGTCTGACTAAATTGAACGTGATATCCATCGCGACCGAACACCGAATCTAGCAGCCCCACCAGACGCTCGCGCGACATCTCCAACTCGCGCCGAGTGTCGTTGTCACCAACGACACTGGGTTGCGCCACAGCAACACAATTTACCAACAACAGCACGACAAGCACTGCAACGCGGAGCGTAATGGCTGCTGGGTCACCCCATTTTATTGTCATAGGAACCGGGTAAAGTGACTGGAAACACCTTATTTACCGACAGTTTGCCGCATTTATCAAGGTATTCCCGCCACTCGCTATCGTTTCTGTGAATAGCGGCAAAGCACGCTTACCTGCGCAGCACAGGTAAAACGCTCAGGCGAGATTAACGGCGCGGATCTTGTCCAGGCTCGGGCGCTGCAGTTTCAGCGTTTTGAAATCAAACAGTTCGCCATCGGCTAACTGGGAAGGTGACACATTGCCGATTGCAGTAAAGATACTGTCCAGTCGACCCGGCCACTGCTTGTCCCAATCTTGCAGCATCTTCTTGATCGCCTGTCGCTGCAGATTGTCCTGTGAACCACACAGATTACAGGGGATGATGGGAAAAGCCTTGTAGTTGGCATAGCGCACCAGGTCCGATTCCTTGCAGTAGGCCATCGGTCTGATCACGATGTTCTGTTTGTCATCACTGAGTAGCTTCGGCGGCATGGCTTTGAGTTTGCCGGCAAAAAACATGTTAAGAAACAGGGTTTCTATAATGTCGTCGCGATGGTGGCCGAGCGCAATTTTCGTGGCCCCGATCTGCTCGGCAAAACCGTACAGCGAACCGCGCCGCAGGCGCGAGCACAGACCGCAGGTAGTCTTGCCCTCGGGCACCACCGATTTCACAATGCTGTAGGTGTCTTTTTCCAGGATATGGTATTCGATGCCCAGCTTTTCCAAATAGGCTGGCAAGACTTCCTCGGGAAAGCCCGGTTGCTTCTGATCCAGATTTACCGCCACCAGCTCAAAATCCACCGGCGCGCTCTGCTGGAGATTCATGAGAATATCCAGCATTGCGTAGGAATCTTTGCCTTGTATCCGGAAGAATACCCTAAATATCCCCAAAATCCTTGCATTAAAAACAATATAAACCTTATATATCAAAAATATATAGCGATTAACGCAAGACGCACAGGTGAATTTTCTTTACAAATATATGCCATTTGGTAAAGAACAACTTCTGCATCGCATATCGAGTGCTTAGGAAGAGCAACAAAGCCTGAATATCCTTTACAAAACTTGATGTCGAGCGGGCGTCTGGATGAAGGGATCGGCATCCACTGCTGACGGGCTAGCTTGGAGATTTACCATGAGAAAGCATAAATACATCCAAACCCTCGTGGGGATCTAGCCCTAGCGCTTCGCAGTACTCAACAAACTCGGCCAGGTCAATTCGGCGCCGATTTTGCTCTAGTTTGCCAATCACACTGTGATGTCGCCCCACCAGAGCCCCTGCGTCACGCAGGGACAGGCCTAGTCCTTGACGCTTAGCTTTGAGCCAAGCGCGCAGCGCGGCGTACTTTCGTGAGTAGGCAGAGGGTTTCATTGTCTCGATAGTAGAGACGATATACAATGTCGCGAAATTCGAGACAGAAAGCCACATCAAACCCATGACCAGAACGCCGTATTTTGAGGCTAGCTTTCTCCGCGTTTTGAGCGGTATGGGAGACGAACCGTTCACACCTACTGATTTCTTAAAAGCTTACCAGGCCATCAAGAATGAGCACGGAAGGAACGACCGAAACTCACGCCAGTTCGTAAATCGAAATATCATCAGACTGATTAAATTCGGCCACGTGCTACAGGCAACTGACAACCAAGAAGACCCAAAATACTTGCGTGCCGCCAGCTCACCTAGAACCAAACCTCTCTCGAATGTTAAGAAGGACGATGCGCCTGATACCTCTACACCCGCAACAAGAAATATCTTGGTCGAAAAGCTGCACCAACAACGGATGGCGCTACTCAGCGTCATGGGTGAAGCTGAGGCCTATGAGGATATCTCTACTGAACGCCCTGATATGCATCAAATCATCCAGCCCCTGTACAATGACGCCCGAGACAAGGTTTCCAAACTCCACGGACGTGTAAAAGCACTCGAATCCCTGATTTCAGCAACACAAACCCGCAGCTCATGAGGCTACGGGCATGGCAAAGTGCTTGCATCAGTCAAGCCAAACAACACTTTGCACGCGGTATGCGACACTTCCTTTGTCTAGCCACGCCCGGCGCCGGGAAGACTCACATGGCCTCTACCCTTGCCGCTGACTTGCTAACAACGGGACAGATCGATCTCGTTATCTGCTTTGCACCTTCGGTCATAGTTGCCAACGATTTTCGAGACGCCCTTGAAGCTATGTGCGGTGAACGGTTTGATGGCCAACTCGGCGCCCGAGGAACCGCACTTACCTACCAAGCAATGCTGACCCAACCCGAGTCCTTCTGGGCACTACTCCGCAACAATCGGGTGCTGGTTATATTCGATGAAATTCACCATTGTGCCGGCCAAGACCCATCCGACGCCAACGCGTGGGGCGAGCGAATCATCACCCATGTTCAAAACCAAGCCGCCTTTACGCTTGCGCTGACTGGTACACCCTGGAGATCAGACCAGCGACCGATTGCCTTAGCGCGCTACGGGAACGATACGGTGGAGTGTGACTATCGTTATGGGTTGGACCGAGCCATTACCGACGCGGTGTGCAGAATTCCTGTACTTACCCTGATAGACAACGAATACGTAACCCTCCATACCAGCGATAGCTCCCGCGCCTTTAGCAGCCTGAAAAACCTTCTCAGCGCCCGTGTTTGCAGTTATGAGGATGTACTGCGCTCCGGAGATATGATCCGGTACTGCCTTAAAAAAGCTACAGACAAGCTAGATCAAGTTCGCAAACAACACCCTAACGCAGGCGGCCTAATCGTAGCAGCGAGCGTCGAACACGCTCACCAGATATCCAATTTGCTTCATTCAACATTTGGTGAGTCCGCTTGCATTGCAACCTATCAGGAGGCTGACGCACAGGGCATCATCCGTCGTTACAAACAAGGAGCTGGCAAATGGATCATTTCGGTCGGGATGATTAGCGAAGGAACGAACATTCCGAGACTCCGAGTCTGCTGCCATTTGACACGGATCAAAACTGAACTTTATTTCCGACAGGTGTTGGGCAGAATTCTCCGGGCAAAAGGCATACAAGGTGATCAAGCTTATTTCTATATGCCTGCCGAACCGACACTCGTGGAGTATGCCAATCGATTGATCGAGGATGTTCCCGACATACACACAGTTATAAGGGACTTTGGGCCGTCAATAGCGACGACAGGCGACCTCGATATTCAACCAGTAAATACGACTATCAGGGTTACTGCTGGCGGAGCAAATATCATCGAGATGGGTGGCACCGTGACAATGAAGCAAGACTGCAGCAGCAATGACACGCGCACAGAATCGCTTCCATCCTCAATCGTATCAGCAAACTACGAAAATCGGCTGGCTTGGTCGGAGCAATTTCGTGGCGATGTGCTATCGGTATTAGGCATCCCTTCTCACCTTAAAACCTAGAAGCTCCCTCTTATTGGCTGACCACCATGCTCTGGCCGCTCAAATTTCTCGGTGGCAGCCGTCGAACCTTCGAGATATGACTGCCATTCAGGCTCTTTCACAGAGTCTAATCCAAAAACATGCTGCCCTAGCTTTTCTCTCGTCACTAAGGAATTCTCACCAAGTTTTCTTTTCACACATAAAGTATAGCTCGCAGAGCTAGGTAACGTCATAAGTCAACTAATATCTCAGCCATAGAATATTCGACAAGAGAGCTAGAAAACGGACAACGCAAGGCGGAAAAATACCCTCAGTGCTGACTTGTATCCAAGAGCTTAAACAGTCATTAACGCGAATTCAGCAGTATATGCGGAACCACCCTCTCTTCGAAAGAAGAGTCAATTCAGACATAAGTTGGTCACTTTGGCGATCTATTGAAATTAGCGGACAGTGGAGACACTCAAGTATCCGCCCGCTCCCCATTGTTAGCAGACATGCATATTCAGACTGAAGTCTGCGATCGCTTTACTGGAGAATATCCCGTGAAATTACCAATCGCTGAACCTCGCTGGTGCCTTCATAGATGGTAGTAATGCGCACATCGCGGGCCATCCGTTCCAGCGGATACTCCTTGCTATAACCATGCCCGCCCAGCAACTGCAGGCCGGGATAACAGGCTTTATTCGCCGCCTCCGTGGCAAACAGTTTCGCCATGGAGGCCTGAATCGCGAAGGGTTTGCCCACTTCTTTCAGGCAGGCAGCCTACATCAGCAACAAACGTGCCGCTTCCATTTCGGTATAGCCATCAGCGAGCATCCACTGTAGACCCTGAAAGTTAGACAGGGGCTGACCAAATTGCTCACGTTCCTTGATGTAGTCGCGTCCACAATCCAGTACCGTCTGACCGATATCCAGCGCCAATGAACCAATCCCAATGCGACCTCCAGCCAGCTCACCTAAGGCTACCTGCAAGCCGCTATTTTCTTCTCCCATCAGCGCGCTGGCGGGGAAGCGGCAATCTTCAAAGTACACCGCATTGGTCGCGGAGACTTTCTGGCCCATCTACTCTTCCGCAGGGCCAGCCACTAGCCCGGAAATACCGTTTTCCACCAGAAAAACCGAGATGCCCTTGCCGCGTTTGGCTGTTTTGTAGGTAACCGCCCACACCACAAACAAACCAGCGTACTCGCCACTGGTTATATAGGCTTTGGAGACATTGAGAATATAACTGTCGCTATCTATTACTAGAGTAGTGCGCATACCCGCTGGATCAGAACCTGCGCCCGGCTCAGTGAGGCAGAATCGCGCCGGCGGTGTATTCACCCGAGGTAATTTTCGGCAGATATTTTTGCCGCTGCTCTTTATTACCCTTGGCCTGAATCAGGAACGCTTTTGCCTTTTTCTCCACTGCCGGTATATGCCATACTAACACCGCATCATAACTAAAAAAATTGGCGTACTAGGGCTTAGTCAGTGGAAATAGCAAAGCCAGAACACTCAGAGCAGTCCGTACTGGTTCGCGCGACCGTGCTAAATGGCTTCAGCGCGCTGCTAAGCTCCGTCAATAATCACACCAAAACCGACGCCATTACCTTGCTGAAATCAGTCGGCATTGATCCCGAGCGCATTGAAGACATTGAATACTTTTTTCCCTACAGCCGCTTTGCGGAACTATTAAAGATCACGGCCCGAGAGTGCGTGATACCAGACATTGGCCTCCGCTTTGCTTTTGGACAAAACTCGAAGATTTTAGGCCCCATTGCTTACCTGGTGCTTCACAGTGAAAATATAGCTCAAGGTATCCAAGACGTCGCTCGCTATCTCTATCACCTATCACCCGCTATAAGACTCTATATTCACGCACACCCCGCGCATCCAGAAGTTGGCATTGATCTCACTAACGTAGGTATTCCAGAGCCCCCTTTCGCGGTAGAACACAACATTGCCGCCACCTTCAATATTATGCGAGAATTTGCCCAAGGTGAACTGGCCGCTACCCGCGTACGCTTTCGCCACGACCAGATTGCGCCGACAGAAGTCTACCGGAATTTGTTCAAATGCCCGGTGGAATTCAACGCCGAGCGAAATTCTATCGAAATCCAACCTCAGGTACTGGCACTAAAGATTCAATCAGCTGACAGCGGTCTGCACGCATTAGTAAATGACTATTTCTCTATGCTGGAGGATTCTCGCAGCCTCCCGACGGGCGAACTCAGCTGGTCAGACAAGACCTATCACCTGATCGAAAAACTGATGCACTCCGGCCGAATTTCGCGACAGGATGTGGCCCGCCGACTAGGCCTGCACGAGCGCACCTTACAGC